>CAMLER010000292.1 GCA_946478915.1 uncultured Chryseolinea sp. | reverse complement strand
GTCTATCATAGTGACTTTTGTTGCTGCTATATTGGCCATAATTCTTGTCTTCGTGGCTGTACCGCTGCTTAACAATACATACCAGCGATTTGCAGATGTCTCAATCCTTCTGGAGGCACAAAGTCTATTTATCATTTTTAGTTTGATTTTAGTTGTCGGCATTCTTGCGGGCCTGTACCCCGCATTCGTTCTATCCGGATTCAAACCAATTGTCGTCTTGAAGGGATCTTTCAAAAATTCCACCCGTGGAATCCAACTACGCAAAGCATTAGTTATTCTTCAATTTACAATTTCAATAGCATTGATGGTGGGCACGGGGATTGTGTTTCAACAAATGAATTTTATTTACAGTACCGACCTCGGTTACAGCCGCGACCAGGTGATTTCAATTCAGCAGAATGGAGATGCGGTCTCCAGAGCCTCTACATTAAAGACCGAACTATTGCGCAATGAGAACATTCTGTCTGCCGGTACATCGTCTGCTCGAATCGGACAGCAACTTGGCCGAACGAACATTTTTCCTGAAGGGTCGACCAGTGAGACAAACATTATAACCAGCATCATGGTTGCTGACGAAAATTTTATACCCACCATGGGAATGACGATGGATCAAGGGCGAAACTTTTCGCTCGAATATTCGGATTCGGTATCCATGATTATCAACGAAGAAATGGTGCGACTTTTGAAATGGACGGATCCAATTGGAAAGAAAATTGGAATCCAAACAGGACCAAATCCTGAGGATCGCACTCCTTACACTGTGATCGGGGTTGTTAAGGATTTTCACTTTGCAACAATCCGCCATAAACTGGAGCCCATGTTTATGCTGTACAGCAAAGACAACGGAGCGCTTTCAATAAAGGTAAAGTCGGAAAATATTACAGAGACACTCTCATTTATTGAACAAACGTGGAAAAAAGTAAATCCTGGCACAACGTTCGAATATGCTTTCCTCGATGAGCAGTTCGCCAATCTGTATCGCAACGAACAAGCATCTGCAAATATGTTCACGCACTTTACCATCCTTGCATTAGTTATAGCAGGTCTAGGCTTGTTCGCACTTTCAGCATTTACTGCAGAGCAACGAAAAAAGGAAATAGGCATTAGAAAAGTATTAGGCGCAACCAATGCAACTATTTTTTATAAACTTTCATTTGAGTTCGTAACACTTATTCTCGTCTCATTTGTGATAGCCAGCATAATTGCTTTTTTCGTCATGGAAAAATGGTTACAGGATTTTCAATACAGCATCAAGATCGGTTTTGAAATATTTTTGCTTGCCGGTCTTGCTTCTATTATGATAGCCCTGCTTACGATTAGCTTCCAGGCGCTGAAAGCCGCCATCGGCAATCCAGCAGATGCGTTGAGGAGTGAATAATCCTGATGCAATGGTTAAACCTATTTCAAGATGGCCTATCCGAAACTTCAACGCAATTAACGCATCTCACCTGGCGTATTGTATTGACTAGTCGTCCTCCAACTGTAGGGCTCTTTCAAGTCGCGAGAAATATCTTCGCACGAAATAGTCTATCATGAGCGTCGTCAGGCCTATTTAGGCTTCTTTCGCGTAATCGACACGGAGCCGATGGCATAGGTATGACCTGACGAAGCTCCCTCTTCGTGTAAAAAACTAATCGTGGGATGAGCTGGATTATTAAAAGTTAAGGCATCTTCCGTAAGCATCGACTTGTTTTCTGCCAGTATTGCCGGCCCTGTCTCCTTAAAGATGGTCACATTATATTTTAACGTGGAGGGCGACAGGGTAAAAATTACCGTATGAACCTCGGTACCAATGTTACCTATTACAGTATAGTTGCCCTCAGCAAGATCGTTGGCGAGACCAACTTCACCATTCGGTTTGATCCTCATTGCCGCCATGAAATGGCTATGACCATCAGAGACATAAACATATACATCCTTCGTCGATGCACCTGTGTTCTGGCCGGAGTAGGTGACCCAGGTGGTCTTTGTGAGCTCCGTACCTACACCTTTGAAAAGGATGCCGCGCTGATGGCCGGGAACATCTACAATAGAAACATTGGTATAATGCAAAGCCTTAGCACCGGAAATGCTGGAGTTCTGGACCTTTAACTGAGGTTCAACATCCGAAACATATTCTATAAGATCACCTTCCGGACTGCCAGGAAGATCTTTAACTGGTGGGGCGTTGACAACATCCCCTTCAAAGGTTGCAACGAGAATTTTGTTTGGCTTACATGAAATAAAAAAACTCACGCAAACAACAATGTAGATTACAGATAACTTTTTCATACTATGATTTTTTGTTTAATACGATCGACAATGAACGGTCAACGGCTAGGGCTTCTTACGAGAAATATTAACTGATCCGATGGCATAGGTAAGACTGCCAGTGCCCTCTTGAAGAAAGCTTAGCGTCGGATGGGCTGGATTTGCGAAACTTAGTTTGTTCTGAGTAATCATTGGTTTGTCACTGCTTGTAATAGTTGAACCACTGGACTGAAGGATGGTAACATTATATTTTAGGGATGACGCCATTGCTGTAAAAATTATGGTGTGAGAACCGGAATCCAGGTTTCCAATAACATCAGAGTAAGTATCATTTATGGCCGTAGCGAGTCCGACTTCGCCATCATGCATTATGCGCATTCTCGCGATAAGATTTTGGTGGCCATCAGAAATATCGATCATAATAATCGAACCCAGGTTCTCACCAGTGTGCTGAAACCATATTGTTTTCGTCAAGTCTGCTTCTATACCTCTGAACGCAAGCCAACGTGAGGCAACTGGCGGCGCATCAGACAGGGCAGCGTTCGTGTAGAACAACGCTTTATCTCCGGAGATGGTCGAACTTTGCACCTTCAACTGCGGAGCGATGGCCTCATGAAAAACAACGGCATCTCCGGAAGGTGGGCCGGAGAGATTGGTAGCTGGCGTACTATTTAATGCATCCGACTCGAATGTCGCCGTCAGGAGCTTTGTGCATGATGAAGCACCGAAAGCGACAAGCATTATAAAGGGCCATGCAGAATTTTTCATAACACAACTGTTTGTACACGTTTGAAAACGTTGGAATCAACACCTCCGTTGTCAAACGGGTATCGCTGTTTTCTTGTATTTTATTTATTGCATCCCGGTTATGGGTGAGTTGCGCTGGGAAGAAATAAGGAATGGGAATTAGGAATAAGGTGAGACTGATGATGCCTTATTTCTCAGACGAGTCGTAAGCGTACAAGGTGTACGAGATAAGGATTTAAGCGCCAGACTCAGTGACCGCCCTGATCGATGGTGGCTGGTCTCTTAAAAAAAAATCACCATTAACATGTTCGTGTCCTGCAACCTTTCGTTACATACAAGAGTCATGTATGTAATTTTGATTGATTAAACAAAAAATAATCGGGACGTAGGGGTAATAGCCCGGGAAGTTGTCCTAACTTAGCAATCCTCAAATAAGATATGAAGATCACAAAAAGAATTCTTACCGCAGTAGTATTAATTACACTTGCATTGCCCGCCTCGTTCGCTCAGGAAATTAACCGCGACCTGAAATCCTTCAGAAAAATTATCGTCTCTCCCCGGATCAATCTTATACTAGAACAAGGTGAGAACGAATCCATCCGGCTGACACATTCCAACGTAGATGCAAACAAAATTAACATCCAGGTACAAGGGAAAACACTGCGTATCTACCTGGATGACGCCAAGGTTACTGAAAAGATGTACCGCACAAATGGAAATCAAAAAAGAAGTATCTATCATGATGCCTCTGTTACAGCGTATGTGACTTACAAAGAGCTTGAGCACCTCGAGATTCGCGGAAATTCTGAACTGACTTGCAACGGACCGCTTAGCGCAGAACGCTTTACACTAAAAGCATACGGCGAAAACGACATAAACCTTGCTTCACTGAAGACCGAATACCTTAGGACCAGCTTGTTCGGCGACAACGATCTGAACATAAAGACGGGCAAGGCCGAATATCAGAAGTATAAGTTATTTGGTGAAAATATGATCGACACACAGGACCTGAAAAGCTTTTCAGCAACCACTACAATTTTCGGTGATAGTCGCATAAAACTTAACACACAGGATAATTTAAAAGTACATGCCTTTGGTGAATCTCAGGTCTCGTACAATGGCAACGCCAGTGTCAATAAAGGGTTGATTTTCGGCAAAGCGCAAATCACTAAACTGAGCAATTGACAGCATAGTCCTGTTTGTCAATAACCTTTCAAAAGTGACTTCATAAATTTCTATTTTGCGGAATGTCTACGACATATCCGGTTCAAAAGGTTATTGGTGAACTTTCACGAACGCTTGAGCATAACTCGATTGTAATTTTGCAGGCGCCTCCGGGCGCTGGTAAAAGCACCGTAGTACCGTTGCTCCTTCTGGACGAGCCGTGGTTAAAGGCAAAAAAAATTGTGATGCTTGAGCCACGTCGACTCGCAGCCAAGTCAGTCGCCGTTCGAATGGCATCCTTGCTTAAAGAAGAAATAGGAAAAACTATTGGATATCGTGTCCGGTTCGAGACGGCTGTAAGCAGTGAGACACGCTGCGAAGTAGTCACCGAAGGCATCCTAACCCGGACGATACAATCGGATAACGCCCTGGAAGGTATTGGGCTGGTCATCTTTGATGAATTTCATGAGCGGAGCTTGCAGGCAGACCTTGCGTTAGCGTTTTGTCTTCAGGTCCAACAAATCCTGCGGACCGACCTGCGCATTTTGATAATGTCGGCAACGCTCGACGGCGATAGACTATCATCCCGGCTAGGCAATGCACCAATCGTAACAACCGCCGGTAAGCAGTATCCGGTTGCGCTGCGTTATGTCCCAGTTGAAAAAGATACACCTCTCCCATTTTCGATGGCACGCGTAATCAAGAAAGCCATGCAGGAGCAATCAGGAGACCTTCTCGCGTTTCTACCTGGTACGGGAGCTATCCATCGCGTAGCAGAAATTCTTGAAACAGAAAACGTCCCTGCGGAGATCTGTCTGTTGTATGGAGATCTTCCTTTCAAAAAACAGCAAGAAGCTATTTTACCCAACAGTGCGGGTATGCGCAAAATTGTATTGGCCACTTCCATCGCCGAGACGTCGCTAACCATCGAGGGTATCACTACCGTTGTGGACAGCGGTCAATCACGAATACCTCGATTTGATCCTCGCAGCGGACTCACCAGATTAGAAACGGTACGTGTCACCCGGGATGCAGCCGACCAAAGGGCGGGGCGGGCAGGACGACTGGGGCCTGGCACCTGTTACCGGTTGTGGGCAGAAACCGCGAATCATACGTTGCAGGCTACCCGCCAACCGGAAATATTGGAGGCCGACCTCGCCCCGCTGTACCTGGAGCTCGTAAATTGGGGTGTAGAGGATGCAAAAGAACTGTCGTGGGTAACGCCGCCACCCCCTGGCGCGTTGAACCAGGCGAAGGAACCGTTACACCAGCTCGGCGCATTGGACAAAAATAAAATTACCTCCCGAGGCAAAGGAATGCTGCGCTTGCCGACGCATCCGCGCTTAGCCCACATGTTGTTAGAGAGCGTAGCATTTGATGTGGCTGAAGATAGTAATCTTTTTCTCGCGTTGGCCACGGACATCGCCGCTGTTGTAGAAGAACGTGACCCTCTTGGAAGAGAATCTGGTGTTGATTTATCTCTTCGAATAGAAGCCCTCCGGAAATGGCGCAATGGAGATCGGGTGAATGCCGATCCTGGCGTCGAGCGCGGCCGTCGGCGCCTGGCAGCTTCGTGGAGAAAAATATTTAAGATCAAGGAAGATAATTCAATGCCTGTTGGCTCCGACATTGGAAAACTTCTGGCTGAAGCATACCCCGACCGGATCGCGAACCAAATTGAAAAACATGGTACCCGCTTCAAACTTGTGAACGGCCGGGTGTCGAAATTACCTGAGCATGATTCGCTCATCAGAGAAGCTTGGCTGGTTATTGCACAAATCGACAGCGGCACAGGTGAAGGAAAAATTTTTATGGCAGCACCACTAAGTGAGGATGACCTCAAACATCTTGCTGTAGAAAAAGAGTCAATAACGTGGGACCCAGAGAGAGGGATCCAGGGATCGGTTGACAAGCGCATTGGAAATTTGATCCTTTCCAGTAGACCTATCGTGAACATTTCCGCTGCACATCGCACCCAAATATTGGTGAACGCATTACAGGCCGAGGGTATGAAACTCCTTCAATGGGGAACTGAGCATCGAAACTGGCAGGCGCGGGTTATGTCTCTGCGAAGATGGCGGCCGGAAGAAGGATGGCCTGATGTCAGCGATGAAAACTTAATCGCCACTGCGGAAGAATGGTTAACTCCCTTTCTGAATGAAGTATACAAACCGTCGGATTTTCATCGATTGAACATCAATCAAATCATATCAACATTACTGCCCTGGGAGTTGACGAATAAGCTCGACAAGTTAGCGCCGGTCAGTATTATCGTGCCAAGTGGTTCGATGATCCGTATTAATTATACAATGACGGGCGAGACGCCAATACTCGAGGTAAGGCTTCAGGAAATGTTTGGCCTTTTAGAAACGCCGACGATCAACGAGGGAC
>CAMLER010000291.1 GCA_946478915.1 uncultured Chryseolinea sp. | reverse complement strand
GAATACGGAGAATACCTGGAAGGTGCTCTTCAGCAGGTGCACGACGAATATTGTCCCGATAATGATGTATTAATGCCGATCGCTTACCTGGGTCAGGGTATTCCTGTAGAGGTTGATAAACTTCCTGGAAAAGATACACGGTTATCGCTGGCTCCCAGTCCGACACGGATAATTTTGAGCGTGAACAAGGACAAGCAACAAGTGGTTTGGAATTCGGAAAGATGATAGCGAGACGCTATCTAAACCCTAATTTTTTTCGTACTCTGTTCAATACATCAAGCGCAATTTTACGCGCTTTTGATTCACCGACTTCAAGCTTTTTCTCAAGTTCCTCCGGGTTGCTCATATAATAATTAAAGACTTCGCGCTCCTTGCTATACTTCTGCGCGATGAGGTCAAATAGTTCTTGTTTGGCGTGACCATAGCCATAGTTCCCCGCCATGTATTTTCTTCGCATCGCATCGGTCTGCTCACCAGAGGCTATAAGCTTGTAGATCGCAAAAACATTGTCAGCTTCAGGATTTTTTGGAGCCTCCATCGGTGTGCTATCGGTCTTGATGGATTTTATTTGTTTTAGAAGTTCTTTATCAGGTAAAAAAATGTCGATGATATTTCCGTAAGATTTGCTCATTTTTTGTCCATCGATTCCAGGAATCGTCATCACTTCTTCTTCGATCTTTGCTTCGGGGACAACGAATGTTTCACCAAAGGATGTGTTAAAGGAAGATGCAATATCGCGAGCCATCTCCACGTGTTGTCTTTGATCTTTACCTACGGGAACAAAATTTGCGTCGTACAAAATGATATCGGCAGTCATTAACACAGGGTAGGTAAATAAACCGGCGTTGACATCAGCAAGTCGTGAAGATTTATCTTTGAAGGAATGCGCATTGGCAAGCATTGGAAACGGGGTGAAACAGTTCAGATACCACGTCAGTTCGCATACTTCCGGAATTCGGGATTGACGATAGAAGAAGTTTTTTTCGATATCGAATCCGAACGCAAGCCATGCAGCTGCTACAGCGCGGACATTTCCTTCCCGAACAGCCGGGTCTTTAATTGTAGTTAACGAATGAAGGTCAGCAATAAAAAAAAATGATTCGTTCCCCTGTTGCTGGGAAAGCTGAATAGCAGGAATGATTGCCCCTAAGAGATTTCCAAGATGTGGTCTTCCGCTGCTCTGTATGCCTGTAAGAATTCTTGCCATACTGCAAAGAAAATAAAATAAAGCTGAACGGAATTAGTTTTAAATTTGTACAACTAAAAATTGTGAGCATGCGATTGACATTTGTTATTATCTTTCTGTCCTTTAGTTACAGTGTTTTTAGTCAGGTTTCAAAACCGTTGCAATTCAGGGAAGAGATTTTTGATTTCGGGATGGTGTATGAGCAATCTGGCCCGGTAACGCATGAATTTTCTTTTGTCAATAATAGCAGTCGGCCGATTAAGATTATCAATGTTCAGGCGTCGTGCGGATGTACTACTCCCGATTGGTCAAAAGAGCCAGTGCAGCCTGGCAAATCCGGATTTATCCAAGCCAGTTATAACCCGCTCGGACGGCCGGGGTATTTCAATAAATCGCTTACGATTACAACTGATTTTGATCCCAATCCGCTGACACTGCAAATAAAAGGTCAGGTCGCTGTGGAGGGTGAAGGTGATAAGATTCAATTCCAGGCATCAAATGGTAATCTGAAGTTAAAATCCGGTTCATTTAATATGGGTAAAGTTTTCATCAAAGATGAATTTACCGTTCGGGATTTTCAGGTACTTAATGGAGGTACCAAGCCGCTTACCTTCTCAGGAAACTATGTTGGTCCGGCATATATAAAAGTTGATATTCAACCCAAGACGTTGCAGCCTGGAGAGAAGGGAAATATCAAGGTAGGTTACAATGGGAAAATGAAAGGTAAGTATGGGTTTCAGGCTGATAACGTTGAGATCTTTACGGATGATGATTTAAATTCCACCAAATCGTTTTCAGTATATGCCACGTTGGAGGATGAGTTTCCTCAGCTTAGCGCTGAAGAGCTTGCCAAGGCTCCTCAGTTGAGAGTTCAGGTTTCCACATTAGATTTTGGTAAACTGAAACCGAACACGGCAAGCGTTCGTCAGGTGCAATTTTACAACACTGGCAAAAAAGAATTGGATATAAAATCTTTGCAAGGCAACTGTACGTGCATCACTGCCTCAATGGAAAAAGAATCCATCAAGCCTGGTGAGAGTGCATCGATTACAATTTCGCTTGATCCTCAGGATCGGAAAGGATCGTTGCAAAAAGCGCTGACTATTTATTCAAATGATCCGCAGAATCCGGTGCAGAGGATTACTTTTTCGGGATACGTGGAGTAAGAAATCGGTAATCGGGTGATCGGGTACCCGATAGAAGCTATCGGGTCGGTCGGCTCGATTGCGATCAGTACATCCGCTTGATCGGTAGCATAGACCCACAATTAACTAATTCCGATAGCTATCGGAACGATTAACTAATAACGTCAGCCAAAGGCTGAGATCCCAGTTATTTCATTCCCAAGAATTAGTAGATGGATATCATTGGTGCCTTCGTAAGTCATCACTGACTCCAGGTTCATCATGTGTCTCATGATAGGATACTCGCCGGTGATTCCCATTGCACCATGCATGTTACGAGCTTCGCGCGCTATCTCGAGGGCTACCTGCACATTGTTTCTCTTAGCAAGGGAAATTTGCGCTGAGGTTGCTTTACCTTCGTTCATTAATACGCCCAATCTCCAATTGATCAATTGAGCCTTGGTGATTTCAGTAAGCATCTCTGATAACTTGCGCTGCGTAAGTTGAAATGAGGCAATTGGTTTTCCAAATTGAATCCTTTCCAATGAATATTTTCGCGCAGATTCGTAGCATGACATTGCAGCACCTATCGCACCCCACGCTATCCCATAGCGGGCAGAATCCAGACACATCAACGGTGCACCCAGCCCGCTTTTTCCTGGAAGCAGATTGTCTTTTGGTACTTTAACATGATCAAAAACCAATTCCCCTGTGGCACTTGCGCGCAACGACCATTTGTCGTGCGTTTCAGGAGCTGAAAAACCCTCCATACCTTTTTCGACGATAAGTCCGTGAATCCTTCCTTGCTCATTTTTTGCCCAGACAACAGCAACGTCAGCATATGGTGCATTCGAGATCCACATCTTTGATCCATTGAGGATATAATGATCTCCGGCATCTTTGAAATTCGTTACCATACCCCCTGGGTTGGAACCGTGGTCTGGTTCCGTTAGTCCGAAGCATCCCAGCCATTCACCAGATGCCAATCGGGGAAGGTATTTTTTTCTCTGCTCTTCTGAACCGAACTTATATATCGGATACATCACCAAAGAACCCTGTACCGATGCCGTTGACCGCATTCCGGAATCACCTCGCTCAATTTCCTGCATTAGTATTCCGTACGAAATGTAATCGAGACCTCCTCCGCCATATTCAGCAGGTATAGTAGGACCAAACGCACCGATGTCACCAAATTTCTTTACTATTTCATATGGAAAATGAGCGCGCTGTGCCCAGTCTTCGATGAATGGTGAAATTTCCCGTTTCACAAAATCGCGGATTGATCCTCGAATAAGTTTGTGCTCTTCTGTCAGCAGGTCATCGACTTGGTAAAAATCGGGATGTTCAAAAACATCCTGTTTTAAGGATTTTTTAGCTTTTGTCGACGAAGATGAAGTATTGGCAGACATAATGATTTAGAATTATTCGTAACTAGGGGGCAATTTAACAAACATAGCTTTGCCCGCGATTTCTAGTCAGGCACAGCAACAAATACCGAAATACAAAGATGGGCGAAAATGTTGATGCACACTTATTAGAACAGCTAAAAAAGCTTCAGGCAAAATACAACGTGATGGGCCAGGATCTTTCTTCGTACCTGGATGGGCTTCTTTACTCCGAATACCTAACTTACTGGGACTATATTCATCTCGATACTTTGCTGAGTTTGCAATCGACCGAAACCAGCTTTCCGGATGAAAAAGTATTTATTCTCTACCATCAGATAACGGAGTTGTATTTCCGAATGGTGCTGTTGGAACTTGAGCAAATCTCGACGCGGCCCAACATCGACGAAGTTTTTTTCATAGATCGGCTCAACCGGATTATCCGATATTTTCAAAATCTTGTTAATTCGTTTGAGATCATGGTGGTCGGGATGGAGAAAGAACAATTCCTGAAGTTTCGCATGGCATTGTTGCCGGCAAGCGGTTTTCAGTCTGCACAGTATCGACTGATTGAGATTGCATCTACCGATATGATCAATCTTGTAAATTTTGAAGAACGCGAAGAACTTAAACACGCTGAGCTCAATGCCATGCTGGAGAGACTTTATTGGCGCAGTGGGGCAACAGAACTAGCTTCTGGGAAAAAAACCTTAACCCTTCAACAGTTCGAAGCGAAGTATATGGGTACTTTCTTCGATGCGGGTATAAAATACAAGAACACTAATTTGTTGCAGGTCTTTAATAAGCATTTCAGCAATAGCGAGCGGCGAGATGAAATCGTAGAGCTTCTCCGTGTATATGACAATCTTGCGAATGTCGAGTGGCGTTTTGCCCACTTAAAATCTGCTGCGCACTATTTACAAAAAGCCACAAAGGAATTGAAAGCAACCGGTGGAACGAATTGGCAAAAATATCTGCCCGCGCGTTTTCAAAAAGTTATGTTTTTTCCCGAGCTCTGGACTGAAAAAGAACATGATGAATGGGGTAGAAGTGTGCTTGCTGCGGTGAAAACGGGCATGCATTAGCCGCACCCTCCGTATTCCCATTAGCCTCCGCCACCCAACCCCCCCCCTTTCCTACAGACGTACCATTCTCCCCCCCATTATCAAGTAAATTGAGGCACTATTCCCCTATTTGCTGGTATCATCATGCCAACACACTGAGAGTGAGAACCTTTTTGCTCATCCTGTTATTTCTAATGGTTATTTCCGCACAAATACTCGCGCAAGGGTATATGAGGCAAACATATCATGACAGAGAGAAAAAGAACGTCAAGGAGGTCTATCAGGTGAAGGATACTGTCAGAAATATTCTTCATGGTCGTTACATTTCTTATTATCTCAACGGAAAGACCGAATCCAAAGGACAATTTACAGACAATGAAACGTCGGGGACGTGGGAATTTTTTTACGAGACCGGCAAATTGAAAATGCGGGGAATTCTTTTCAAGGGAGCCAACTATGGATTGTGGGAATATTTTTACGAGAGCGGCCAAAAAAGTATGGAAGGCATTATATATGGCCGCAACCGTGAAGGCGAATGGAAAACGTATTACGAAAATGGCCAGGTAAAAGAAATTGGTGAATATAAAACCAACAAGCGCATAGGCCAATGGAACACTTATTTTGAGGACGGAGTATTGAAAGGACAGATCGAGTATTCCGATGATTTTGGGAGATACACGGAATACTTTCATTCGGGAAAAATATTGGGTGAGGGTCCAAGGTCAGGAACGAAAAATGTTGGACAATGGCGGTACTATGGCGAGGATGGAATATTGAAGGAAGAAGGGGAGTTCGTCGACGGAAAGAAAAATGGAATATGGACAAGCTATTATTCGTCGGGAAAAATATCTTCACGTGGCGCGTTTACTAACGATATTCCTACTGGTAGTTGGGAGTACTTTTTCGAAAATGGATCCCTTAACGCGTCAGGAGAATTTTCAGAAGGTAAACGGAATGGCTATTGGAAAACCTTAAGCGCGGCCGGCACAGTAAAAAGTGAAATCACCTACAACAAGGGATCTGGCGAATACCGCGAATACTACCCCAGTGGTAAACTCATACGCAAGGGCCACCTCATTAATGAAAAGCGTGAAGGCAAATGGGAATACTATTATGAAGACGGTAAGCTCGAAGGCACTTGTGACTTTGTAAAGGGGAAAGGAACTTACTATGGATATTTTCCCAATGGAAATTTGCAGACGAAAGGAATGCTTGAAGACGATCTAAAGACCGGTACATGGGAAATCTACGAGAACGACGGGACCTTATCCGGATATTATAAACCGTTCTATGACGACAAAAAATTAAGTCAGGAAATCACTCAGCTTGCTGGTAAAAGTAGTATTGATAAGAAAATTACAAAAGGCAAACATTTTGGCTATTTCGATTCACATGTCAATGAATTTCAAGGTGTGATTTTCGGAACTAATCCAGTATGGCTGGCAGCCGGAAGGCTACCAGTGGGTATAGAATTTTATCTTGAGGAGCGCATTGGCCACGAATTCGAATTTATCGGAATTCGCGATCCATTTTTTAGCTCAGATGTAAGTATTGCGCCGGGTAAAAAATTCGAACGCGGTTATAGTATCGCGATCAAACAAAAATTTTATAACCCTCTCAAAGCCGGCATGTGGTACTTTGGTCATGAAGTCAGGTTCACTAACCTTGGTCATTTTGAAAATGTCAATCAGGCAGGAAGTCAAAGCCCGGATTTCATTTTTACTTTTAATGCCGTTGAGCAGCGAATAGAGTGGGGGTTGTTGCTGGGCTATCGACTTATGCGTCGAAACAATGGCACCGGTTT
>CAMLER010000290.1 GCA_946478915.1 uncultured Chryseolinea sp. | reverse complement strand
TACCGAGATATGCTTTTCAGGAGATTCAGGATTATGTCGCACTTGGATCGGCGATGATTGTCACAGGGTGGATATTTGCCTTTAATTTTTTCAGTTATCTGAAATTGAAACGTTCGGACATTTGATGCATTGACACTCCAAAATTGGTACGGTGTCTCAGAAAAATCGGCCTATTTTTCCCGATAAAGTGACTGAAAACTGGGGATATTTTTACTCAAAATAGACGTGCTGTTTTTTATTCGGTCACGCCCTTTTTTCTGAGTTCCAATCGTCGATCATAATGAATGTATGACGACACGGTCTCCTTTCCCTCATGAAAAAGCCGTCTCTTTACATTATAAATTGAACGGCTATGAAAACGAAAATTGTGATTTTGGCAAGTCTGTCATTTATTCTTTTTCACTGCAGTACAGAGGAAAAAATTGCAAAGTCTCCTTTGTGGGGCGTCGATTATTCAGAAGAGAGTACCACGGCTTTTGTGCAGGGGGCAATTGAGCAACAAAATGCCGGACCAAAAACGGTTTACATTGTTAATGAAGGCTCCCTACGACCAGACCAGGATGATCGGCATAGGATTTATCTGAAGTTTGAAAACGGGGAATCGCTGGAACTTTTGGTAACGAAAAAAACAATTGATAATAATTATCACTACCCCGGCCAAGAAACTGAAAATCAGTTGTTGGCCGCGATATTTAATGGTGTGTCTCTTGACCTGAAAGAAAGTTCTATATCCATTCAACCGCGTCTTGAAGAAAATAAATTGCATGTCATCACAAACGTGCACACCATAAATGAGGGTGATTTCAATGGTACTTTGAGCCGGATTCCGTTGCTCAAAGGGACTAATTAGCATCGCTAAACAGGGATGGTAAGAAGCGCTTTTTCCGGACGTTTGTGAATCATGGGGACCTTTACCATCGAAGAAACTTCTATGGTGATAACGCCAAACTCTTCCACGACCTTTCCCTTAATGTCATAAAAACCTCTTCCCCGGAAGGGGTATTTTTTTGCAATGTCCGGGAAATGCACAGTATCAAATACGTCACCCTGACGATCGTAAAATGTACCAAAATGCATGATCTCACCCTTTGACGTGCTCGTGTCTTTAGTCGTAACGTTATACCCTAATACACGAACGGACCGTCCGACTAAAGCAGAAAGATCGGTTGCGTGGTTTTCGCTCATTGCATCTTCTGATATGAGATCGAAAGGATTGCACAGCGGAAACCCTAGCAATTCCATTTCATCGAAAGCATCATCTAGTGCATTCCTTTCTAAATGAGGTAATGGGAATTCTTTTGGCTCTGTGTCGAATAGATCTACCGTTGTGTTGTTTCGTGCTTTTGCGCCGCTGAAGAATAGCATCGCATTCCATAATAGTTGTTGCTTGGTCTTCCCCGTAAACCTGAAGGCACCAATCCTGATGAGGATCCGAACCTGCTCCAGGCCTAGCGTTATCCTCCTCAGAAAATTGTCAAGGCTTTTGTAAGATCCACCCCGGACTCTTTCTGCCGAAATTTGCTCTGCAACCTTTGTTTCAAGACTCTTTAAATGGATAAAACCAATATAGATTCTTTTACCAAAAATAGTAGTATTGTATTCGCTGAGATTCACACACGGTGCTTCAATTTGTGCTCCATTCATCCGAGCCTCATGAAAATAGAATTCTGTTTTATAAAACCCTCCGAAATTGTTGATTACGCCCACCATGAATTCGAGTGGAAAATGGGCTTTCAGATAGAGACTTTGATAGCTTTCAACAGCGTAACTTGCCGAGTGACCTTTGGCGAAAGAATAGCCTGAAAAACTTTCAATTTCATACCAGACGCGATCGATAACCTTCTGATCATAACCCTTCATGCGACAATTGTGAAAAAACCGGTCGCGCACGCGATGAAATTCTTCGCGTGACCGATATTTACCCGACATCGCCCGTCGCAATACATCTGCTTCTGTCAACGTAAGTCCGGCGAAAAAATGAGCGACCTTGATCACATCCTCCTGGTAAACCATCACGCCATAAGTTTCTTTCATGAGTTCATCCATTCGGGGATGAATGGCTTCGTACGTCCCGCCGTTCCTGACCGTATGAAATCGTTCGATGTAAGCTTTCATCATTCCAGAACTTGCAACGCCAGGTCTAATGATAGAACTCGCCGCAACCAGCGTCAGGTAATTGTCACATCGCAACTTTCCAAGCAGCATTCGCATCGCAGGTGATTCGACATAAAAGCACCCCATCGCTTTGCTGTTGCGCATGAGTTGCTTGATCTTTTCATCTTTCTTAAATTCTGTAAAGCAATGTATGTCGACATCAATACCTTTGTTCCTTTTTACCAGCCGTACAGTTTCTTTAATGTGTCCAAGTCCCCGCTGACTTAGGATGTCAAATTTGTAAATCCCAAAGTCTTCCGCACTGTGCATTTCGAAATGAGACACGGGAAGGCCCTTTGGTGGTGTATCGGTCGCGGTATACGCATATATCGGTTTCTCGGTAATTAATACCCCTCCGGCATGAATGGACATATGCGATGGGAGCTCTTTCTCAACGAAATATTCCGCGTATGCATGGATCATCTTCCAGATGTCGTCGCGGTCAATCCGTTCTTTCCTGCTTTCTACCAATTCATCGATTTCGTTTTTTGGCAAACCAAAGACTTTCCCTAACTCGCGCAAGATCGAGCGACCTTGGTAGGTTACATGGGTACCCAACAGGCAAACATGGTTCAGTCCGTATTTTTCAAATAGATACTGATAGATTTCGTCGCGATTATTCCAGGCAAAATCGATATCAAAGTCAGGTGGTGAAGTACGTTCTTCATTCAGAAATCGCTCGAAATACAGGTCAAGCTCAACCGGATCGACATTGGTAATACCAAGACAATAGGCGACGGTACTGTTGGCGCCACTTCCTCTCCCCACAAACTCGAAGCCCTTTGATTTTGCATGATTGATCAGGTCGTACGTGATCAGGTAATATGCCGTAAAATTTTTGTTTTCAATGATAGTTAATTCTTTTTCTACGCGTTCTTCCCATATTTTTTTGTCATCGCCATATCGAAGACTAAATCCTTTCTTCGTTTCTTTTCTAAGGAGTTGGGAGTCATCATTCTTATTACCGGTGAAAAATTTTTTGTTCTTATCTTCATGTTGCTCGCACGCAATGGAACATTGTGCCAGCAGACTGTTTGCGTTTTCAACTAGCTCAGGGCAGGATTCGAAAATTTTGATGAATTCCGCCTCTGGTAACATGTATTCTTCCCGGCTCGCCTGTTGGTGGTCAGCCAGTTTGCTGAGCAGAGTATTATTGGCCATGCACCGAAGCAAACGGTGAGCGTTATGATCTTTGTAAACTAATTTACCATTTCTTTTTTCTGGCGGAAGAAAAGTGACGGGATGCCATCCAACGTACTTCCGGGTGTATGTTTCACGGTCGCGGCTAATTGAGTACTGAAGGATGTCTTGCCTGCCAACCCCGATGGATTCATTTTCGCGAAGCATTTCCGGATCGACTTTTCCAAAGGGATAAATAGTAAATACATTCTCCCAGTCCGGTGCCCGGTTCGGAAGCGAGGTTTCTTCTCTGTTCTTGTAGGAGAGAAATCTGTTGATTGTCTCAAATCCTGCGTTGTTCTTTGCGATAGCGGTGTAAAGTAGTTGGTCGTCTTTCCGAAACTCCACACCCACTGCTATCTCCAATTCATAAGGCTCCTTTCCAAATTTCGTGAGACCATTGCTGGATGAGCGATTTTTTTGGCATATCCGCAGCATTTCCAGATAGGAAGCTGTGTTGTTAATTTCGGTCAACGCGAGTTTGTGAATGCCACATCGCTTTGCTTCGTCGAAAAGGGTTTCGATTGGAAGCGTTCCATACTTGAAACTAAAACCTGTGTGGCAGTTGAGATACATTTGACCTACGATATATACTTCATGGTTTCCATTGGACTGCAAATTCAAATCCCGCAGCGTGAGAAAGGGTACAGCACGAGATTTGTTTCTTGCAAGTCCTACATCTTTTTGTATTGTTTGCGTGGGAAAACTGCAAGAGCTTCGAACAGATCATCATGAAGGCTAACATGATGGATCAAATTCAATTTCACCTTTCGTGAAAAGGAAAAAGCAAAAGATCGATTCTTAACCGTTCTTAGCAATATTTGTCTTTGTCTTAGTGAAAGGATTGGGAACACTTCATATGTGATTCACCAATGCGCAATTAATTTTTTAACATTTCGCTCAGACAGAAATTTCTTTCGAATGAATGGAGCAGGCACTGCCTCCGATATTCACCAGATGATTTTTTCGGATCAATTTCCCCGCTACGATTGACGTTTACTGGGTGACATCATTCGTTTACCAATTAATTTTTCCAAACATGATATCACGGTAGTGTACCCATTTCTTCTCATTTCGTGCAAGAACCGTTATTCTGTCGCAAAGAAAATGTTGACTGTACGGCAGATCTTTCAGGTAAGCCCATGACTTCAAAAAGTCTTCAAGACTGATGTTTTTCGCAATCGAAATATGGGGTGTATAATTAACATCCTCCTTTACCAGCTTTTCAAAGATATCTCTGATCGGATACTTGTTGACTACGTCGAGGTAGATTGAGCGCGATGAACCATAACGGAACACATTCAGGTTTTTTATAAACACGTTAAATGGCTTAAAGTGCGCTGCCTTCCCTTCTACATGCTGAATTATCTCTTCGATGTGTTTGTCGCTGTATTTGAACAGCGAAATATTCGCTCTCGAATACCGGTCCTCGAACTCGTGGCCGATCAGGAACTGCACGTCATCTTTCAAAACGGAAACATCGCTCGCGATGTGCGGTGGGGGCGATATCAGAAAAAGTAATTCCTGAACTGGGTTTTTAATCAATCGTGTCATTTCGTATTTTATTTATTATTTCAAATTTCCTTTAAACATATTCATGTGCATTCGCACCCGGTTACTAACGCCCAGAGTAGTTGCCCGCGTTAGTTTCTCAGAACCATGTCGGTGTTTGATGTGATCGATGGCCTGGTAGAGGTTAATGGATTCGGCTGTATCGTCAAACAAACTGATCTGATGACTTCCATGTACCAGTCCACTGAGCCTTACACCCACAAGTCGAATTAGCATCCGCCTATTGTAAAGTTTGTTAAACAACTCGTTAACTATCCGGAGTAACACATGATCAGAAGCGGTATAGGGGATTTGTACTTGTTTCGTTTCGGTGTCAAAGTTCGAGTAGCGTATCTTAACGGTTACGCACGACGCGAGCTTACGCTGCTCCCGCATCTGGAAGGCAACCTTCTCTACCATTGCAATAAGTATCGATTTCAGTTTTTTTACGTCGATGGTATCCTGATCAAATGTGCATTCAGTCGATATTGACTTTTGTTCCATATAAGGAACGACGGGTGACTCATCGATACCATGGGCTTTGTTCCAAAGACTCACACCATTTTTGCCAAAAGCGCTGATGAGAAATTTCAAAGGCATTGCCCGTAACGTTTCGACTGTACGCACACCCATATCATAGAGGAACGATGAGGTTTGTTTACCGATCATGGGAATTTTGTCCACCGACAAAGGCGCAAGAAATTCTTTTTCTGTACCGGCTTCTATATGTTGTTCTGCATTGGGTTTGAACTCCCCGGTTGCAACTTTTGAAACCAGCTTGTTGACAGACATCCCCATTGATATCGGAAGATTGCTTTCCTTGACTATTTTTTTTCGCAACTCGACAGCCCATTTAAAAGCTCCGAAATATCGGTCCATCCCGCTGGCGTCAATGTAAAATTCATCGATCGATGATTTCTCGAACAGCGGAGCGGAGTCCGCGATAATTTCCGTGACCAGGTGGGACGCAACGGTATAAGCTTCCACGTCGCCAGAAATCACAATTGCATCGGGACACAACTGAAGGGCTAGATACACCGGCATCGCAGAGTGTACCCCAAACTTTCTGGTTTCATAGCTGCATGCCGCTACAACCCCACGCCGACTACTTCCGCCTACAATGAGTGGTTTGCCTTTTAAAAAAGGATTGCGTTGGCATTCAACTGCTACGAAGAAAGCATCAAGATCCAGATGAATAATGTTCCGATCCATGTCGCTAATTAACTAAAAATATTAGTTAAATGTTTTGAAAGTAAACTAAATTTTTTAGTTTTGTAATGCTAATGCCATAGCGACCCGTTTCCACCTCTTACCCTTTCCGGTAAGGGGAGGGCAGCGGTGATTTTAAATGTAAACGCAACTCCAGAACTTGATACTTTAAACTTGAAACTTTAAACTGTAATTATGGCATTGGTAAACAAGAACTTGAAATATCTCCGCGTCCAGCAGGGCCTGACCCAAAAACAGCTGGCGGAAAAATTAGGTCTCAAACAGGCTGCGATAGGTGCATACGAAGAAGAGCGTGCCACACCTCCTTTGGCATCATTGCTGGATATCATCAAAATTTTCAATGTTAACCTGGATGACCTGGTAAAACAGGATCTCAGCAAGGTATCGGAGAAGGAAAGACGCTCCAATACCTCGGGCAAACGGGAGGTGTTGGCTATTACTGTTGATAGCCACAACAAAGAGAATGTTGAACTCGTCTCATAC
>CAMLER010000289.1 GCA_946478915.1 uncultured Chryseolinea sp. | reverse complement strand
GAAAAGCTTAGCTCAGCTGGTTCAGAGCATCCCGACTTATAGTCGGGAGGGTCGGTGGTTCAAACCCCTCAGCTCCCACATCAGAATCCCTCTGCGGTATTCTGCCCGTTGTATTTACATTCCTAACGGTATCAACATCCTAAAACCGCCGAAACACTCTCCTTACCCCAGGTATCCTCATACCAATATTTCTTGCATTGTCTTTTGCAATCTGTGGTAGTACCCTCCAGTATCGTAAGAAATTCCATCCAAAAAGAAGCATAGAAATCCCAATGATGATCCACTTGAAGTCAGGCGCAAGTATCATTCCCCCCAAAGAAACCGCGGCAATTAATAGCGCAGTGAGTGCAATATGAAAAGCCCGGCTCGGCCACTGAAGGCTGTTTTGCCTTAGCCACATTTTCGCGTGCTTCTTGTACCCCATGGCAGCTACGATTTCAGCCAATAACAACGCCACTCCCGCCCCTACTATGCCAATGATTGGTACTGAGATGATTAGAAACACTAAGACAATTATAGCGGCAATTGTAGTGAGGGCCAATTGAACCTTAGTCAAATTGTTTCCTATCACGACGGCAACCGCCGGCTGTACTGCGGCATAGACAAGCACGCCAAACGATAGAATGGCAAAAAGTAAAGGGTCAAAAGCCACCTTATTTTGTGTCCATAAAAGGTAAAGAGGTTCTACCACCGCCTGCAAAATGACGACTCCAGGTGCCATAAAGGCAATAACCAATATCCACACAGTTGCGAAAGCGGATTCGGTGCGCGGTTGATCGCGGGCATGTAGGAATCTCATTAGATCGGGGAGCAACGGATTTACAATTGTGTTCAATCCCTGTAAAGCAACATTTGCTCCTGTTCGCATCGTAGAAAAAGCAACAAGTCCAACCGGCCCTGCAAGTGGCGTTAGAATAAGTCGAACACCTTGCTGCCTTACATTTTCGAAAAGCGACTTTCCCAGAAGTGGCAGCGACTTTCTAAAGTTGATATATCCAATTGCCATTGAAGGTTTTACAAACCCAATTTTCTCTTTTCTTAAAAGCTTAAAAAAGTCTATGTAGATAGGAATTGTATAAATGGCCGTTCCGATTACTAAAACAAGACTCGTTATCACCAAGTCTGCCCCCAAGATCACGGCGACCAGTGGGGATAATGCCGTCATCGTTACCCCAACCGCCGTCCACCAGGCTGTACGTGGGAAATATCCAAATGCGGCTAGTGCTCTACCAAGCAAGCCCGGAGAAGAAGCGAAAAGAAGCCAGGCAACCCCTTGTAATGCTAAAGCGATCGCCGCTGATTCTACAAGAGAGGCATTTTCTATACCAGAATCTCCCAATAAAAATGAGAGTGCTCCGGAGAGAATTAAAATGACTATTAAAATGATCTGAACCAGACATATTATCCACCCCATCACAATTCCAGACCATAAATACTTACTTAGCGCTGGTCGATTGCCCTGACCTAGCCGCAAGAATTCGTAGGCCAAAAAATTCTGATGCCCCAAATCTAGCATTGACAACGTGTTCATTATTCCTTGCACGGCAAGCCAAACTCCATAAGTTTCAGTATCCCAATAAAGCAGGTAAATCGGAACCAAAACGACCTGGGAGCCCATATTTACAACAATTTGGACCCATGATGCCGCAGTGCCTGAGATTAACCGCGCGGCTGTAGACATATTTCAAAACAGATGTCAGAGGTGACGTTATAGGATGTCAGTTGCCACCGAAAATGTAACTGGTTAAACACCCTTGCTCGACCCGTAGGTGAGGCAGCGCTATTATTTCGTAGAATTTTAGTTCGCACCATCACCAGAATCAATTTTCATAGTTGTAATTATATCATTTGTAGCCTTCACAACCTATTTTCATTGTGCAAGCCAAAAAGGAGTTTAAAAATTTACAAACATAACATTAACTATTCGGTTTTAAGCTTGAAGCTTCGTATCCATGTTTTTTCTGCGCCGTATTAGCATCATGAAAGACGGCGAAGAATGGCAGGGAGGACTATCAACAATGTGCATCTTGGGAGAATGACCAATTCTGGGACGGATGCAATCCGTTGCGCAGCGTTTTATTTAATTATTTATACTATGTTTTTTGAAAGTCTATTCTTGATTAGTTTTATGACCCTTTGTGAATCGTAAAACCTCTTTTGGAAGTCATCTTATTATTCAGTGCCGCATGTAAATATAAACGCATTCACCATGAAACTCCTGACAATAGCCATACCTACATTTAACCGCGCCGGAAAACTCGACGTTCAATTGGCATGGCTTGCAAACGCGATCAAAGGGTTTGAAAATGAAATTGAAATTTTTGTATCAGATAATTGCTCAACGGACAATACTCAGGAGATCATAAGTAAATGGAAAAACGCTTTGGGCAACGTCACATTCCGATCCTCCCGGAATAGTGAGAATATCGGCGTCATGCGAAATATTGGCAAGTGCTTGACTTCTGGTCATACAAAATACGTTTGGGCTGTAGGAGACGATGATCCAATTCAAGATAGAACGATTCCATATGTAATCGAAAAATTCAAGAAATATGATGATTTGTCTTTGTTGCTTCTGAATTTTTCAGGACGCGATCATTTAACCGGCGAAGAAGTGCATCCTCCAACGATAATCGGTGATCGCTGGTTTGACATTGAAAGTGAGGACGGCACCAAGGATGGAAAACTAATATTTGAACATTGTATTACAAAAAGTGTCGGGTCTGTTATTTTTCTCACAGCTGCTATTTATCGAACAGATTTATTGATGCATGCTGCGCGGATGTGGCCTGATGGCGCCGAAAACTGGATGTATCTGGCATACCTCTCTGGCTATTGCGCCGCGAATGGTAGAACGATTGTTTCAAAGGAGAATTACCTCGTATGCGTTCTCGCAACAAGCTATTGGCAAAAAGATCCTCGATCATCAATCCTAATGCAATATAAGCATGTACCGGAAGTAGTTCGCAGGCTAGCAGCAATGGGATATTCCAAAGAATTCTATCGTTCAATGATGGTACGCACGCTGAAGGATACCAATATAAGGGTACTCTTCGGCGCTTTTAGACGGTGGCCTGCATTTGCGCTCAAGACACTGGGCTCCTTTCTAACATTTGTAGGGCGTGCCGCGGTTGGAGCGGTGCCTGTTAATACAAATGGATCAACTCTCGTAAATATTTCCACTGAGCCGACCAAAGGATGAGTCACAGTGCGTCGTAGCTAATTTGTTTTGATTCTTTACCGGGGCGCTATTCCCTGAACAATTTATACTCTACGATTGTCTATTATAGCAGCATGAATGAAGAAAGTCCTTCCGCAATGAAAGAACGCGCGAGTTCAAGGCTAATTCTCGTTTCGAACCGATTACCGATTCAGCTTGCAGAAAAGAATGGCAAAGTATTTATCAAGCAAAGTGATGGGGGCCTGGTAACCGCGTTAAAGAGCTATTTTGACCAGCAGTCCACACCGGATACTTTCCAGGAAAAAATTTGGGTTGGCGCTGCAGATTTCCCTGAAAAAAGGTGGGCAAAATTGGAACGAACAGAAGTCGATTTTGAAATTGTACCACTCTTCATTGAACCCAAGGTTTACAATAAATACTATAATGGGTTTTGTAATGCAACGATCTGGCCACTGTTCCATTATTTTCCTTCTTACGTTATCTATGATTCGGACTTCTTTGAAAAATATGAACAAGTAAATCAGCAGTTCGCTGATTGTTTGCTAAACGTGGTCCGGCCGGGTGATACGGTATGGATACACGACTATCAGTTGTTCCTTGTGCCGGGAATTATCCGGGAGAAGATTCCTGAGGTAACAATTGGCTTTTTCCTGCATATTCCATTTCCTTCCTACGAAATATTTCGCCTTCTCCATCGACCATGGAAAGAAAAAATTGTTCGCGGCCTGCTTGGCTCTGATCTTATTGGTTTTCATACTCACGAGTATGTTCAGCATTTTCTGAAAACCGTTCGCATGGTGTTAGGGCATGATCACCAATATCGGGTCATTGCATTCGAAAACCGATTGGTTAAGGCGGACTTATTTCCATTGGGTGTCGACTTTGATAAATTTAATAACGCCGCTCAAAAAGAGGAGGTTATTGAAGCGAAACGCTCTATCGCAGAAAACTTCCCTGATAAGAAGATAATATTCTCGGTAGACAGGCTTGATTACACTAAAGGTGTAACGCACCGGCTAACAGGTTTTGAAAGGTTTTTGAAGGCTCATCCCGAATGGTTGGAAAAAATTGTATTTATTCTGGTGGTTGTTCCTTCACGACAAATCATTTCCAGGTATAATGAAAGAAGAAAACTCATTGAAGAAGAGGTTGGAAGGATCAACGGCAAATATTCGACGCTTTCATGGCAACCAATTATCTATCGATATAGTCAGATAACCTTTGACGAACTTTGCGCGCTGTATCAATCGGCGGACGTCGCTCTAATAACACCCTTGCGCGACGGAATGAACCTGGTCGCCAAAGAGTTCGTAGCATCCGTTGCCGAAAAAGGAGTTTTAATATTAAGTGAGCTCGCTGGTGCCGCTAACGAACTTGGAGAAGCAATACCAGTAAATCCGTTGGATTCACAGGAAGTTGCTACCGCCGTGCAACAGGCGCTCACGATGCCGCTAGCAGAACAGTCAGAAAGACTATCATTGATGCGTCAGCGTCTCTCAAGCTATGACGTTTCCAGTTGGGTTCACGATTTTTTGCAACAGCTTGAAGGTGTAAAGGAACAACAAGCCCGCGAGAGTAAAAAGTATATCACTTCGTCCATTCGCACTGAGATCATTCAAAATTTCAAAAGAGCCAGCAGCCGGGACTTACTGCTTGACTACGATGGCACACTAGTTCCATTTGCCCGGCATCCGCGTGAAGCCATGCCGGACAAGAGTCTTTTAAGACTTCTTGCGCAATTGGGCTCCGACGAAAAGACCAATCTTACAATTATCAGCGGACGCGACTCTAAAATTTTGGAGGAGTGGTTCCACGGTGTCCCCGTTAATCTCGTCGCCGAACATGGCGCAGCAATAAAGAGAATTAGAAAGGACTGGGCTTTAGAAAAAGGGATCGACCAAAGCTGGAAAATGATGCTGAAACCCACATTGGAGATGTTTGTAAAACGCAGTCCTCGTTCTTTCATCGAAGAAAAGAATCATACTCTAGCGTGGCATTACCGCAATGTTGATCCTGAGCTTGGATTTGTCAGGTCGCGCGAACTTCTCGATAGTCTGTTCCACCTTGTAAGAAATGGCCAGCTCCAGGTAATAGATGGTAATAAAGTGATTGAGATCAGAGTGGCTGGTGTCGATAAAGGGGTTGCTGCAAAAAAGATACTTGAAGAAACACAAAGTGAGTTTGTCCTGGTCGTGGGAGACGACAAGACCGATGAAGATATGTTCAGGTCACTGGCCAACCAGGCGCTGACCATTAAGGTTGGACCGGGGCATTCCGTGGCACAATATTCCGTTAGCAATCAAAAGGAAATAATCAGTCTGCTCAACGCGTTTGCCGATTAATCAATTTTGCTTTCAAAACTTTTGCGTGCCCCTATTCCCTTAGTCCTTATTAACCTTAATCGCCGTTTACAAGACCCTTAACACGTTAATAGGGCGAAGGGCTGGTACTGGTCCACCCGCCATCGACGATTAATGTCTGCCCTGTGATATGTCCGGCCAGCGGCGATACCAAAAAAAGCGCTGCCTGTGCAATATCGCCAACGTTAGCCGGTCGTCCGGTTGGCGTGATTCTCGACCAGGTTGATTCATATTCCGGGTCGGTCGCAGTCCGCTCAGTCAACGTAGCCCCTGGAGCAATTGCATTTATAGTGATCTGAAAGGGCGATAACTCAACAACCAACGTTTTGGCTAACATTTCAAGTGCGGCCTTAGACATACCGTACGCAGCCAGATTCTTATGCGCCTGGTGCCCTGTGACGGACGACATGAGCAATATCCTTCCGCCTGTCTTATTTTCTTTCATTCGAATTGATGCTGCTTGTGTCAGGAAAAAGCTGCCTCCTAAATTCAGGTTCATCACCTTCATAAAATCCTCGTGTTTGTACTCGAAGAAGTCACCAAAGAGAGTTATGCCCGCATTTGCTATTACAATATCTACCTTGCCATGCCGACTAATACAATCGTCTACGAGGTTCTGAATAAAATTGAAGTCCGCCGCGTCGCCGGCATAAGGCGTACAGATGCTTTCGTCTTCTATCACGCTGCGCGCCGCTTTTCGAGCCAGGGACTCATCAACATCATTTAAAATAACTTTAGCTCCCTGCTGAACCAATTGACGGCAAATCTCCAGACCAATTCCCTGTCCAGCGCCAGTGACAATCGCTACCTGGTTTTCAAAGATTTTCATTGTATAAATTTCTTAAACTTAAGAAGGATTGTTCTTATTAGCACGTATCATTTCTCCGAATCCTTGCTTCTTACCTAAACCATCAACAGCCATCACAATCCGTTTTGTTTTGGTTGCTGACGTCTTTGCACTTTCGATCCAATTACTGAAATAGTTTTGGTGAGATTTTGGCAGGGCCTTAAAAAATTGAAGTGCTTCAGGATCATCTTTCAAACATTTCATGAGATCTTTTGAAATTT
>CAMLER010000288.1 GCA_946478915.1 uncultured Chryseolinea sp. | reverse complement strand
TAAGTTGCTCCCGCATCTGTATGATCGAACAAATCATTTGTAACACGCGTATAAGTGCGGAATGCGGCTTGTTCAGCATTAAGGTTGACGTCTTCTAACGTAGCAATATACTGTAGCGATTCATCCCTGGTGGTGAAGGTCAGGCGAACATTTCCTAAATGATCTTTCATGTGATATTGATATTCAGGCGTTCCCGTTGATAATCTTTCAATTGAAAATTCATTGAGATAAAAAATCTGTCCTGCTGTAACCGCATTCCAAACCACACCCGCTTGCAACGTCGTAGCTCCGGTCGGGATAGTAACAATTTCTTCCATCCACGATTCCGTGCTACTACTAGTGGCCATGGCAGCCGCAGGCCAATTTAAATCCGTAGTGTTAGCTTTAATCAAAAGATGAACAGGGTCGGCTCCGGTTCTGTAACCCTTCGCTCGTATCCGGTACCTCTGGCCGGCCGCAACTGGAAAGGTACCACCAATCGGAAAAACACCCGTGCGTACAATCGTGCCGTTAGAGGTTACGCGAACATATTTTTCACCGTTTATCGTTACTGCAGCCAACGCAGCATTTGAGGCCGTTTTATTCGAGATATTATCACAGGCGTCGCTATAGATAAGTTGCTCTGTTGCCATCACTACGCGCCCTTCTTCATGGTTCAAAAATTGCAAAGCATCATTTTCATAAATAAATTCTCCCACATAATCGGTTTGTTTTACTGTCGTTCCAAAGGTCGTTACCTGTGACAGCTTTCTTCCTGAAGCATCGTAGATGTATTTAACGCTATTACCTCCCTTTGTAATAATTTCCGGAAGGTTCAAAAAGTTGTATGAAATCGTCGCGATACCTTTATTTAAATCAGAAACCATGTTACCATTAGCATCATAGGTGTAATCTGTAGCAGTACCAGCATTGCCATCGTAAAAACCTTTCCACTTACCCGTTGCGTCAGTTGCATTTTCCTGAACATAAAGGAGCTTATTGCTGGCTGTGGCACCGGTTCCATAGTTATAAATCAGATTGTCGATCACGATTCCACCGTCTCCCTTTCTTTGAAGACTTCGGATATTTCCGTTCAAATCGTATATCAGACCAGCTTCATCAAACTGCCCGGTAGACCAGGTACCTAAATTTGCCGCTTGTCTATGCACTGCACCCATCAACCTGTTCAATGGATCATAGGTATAGTTGTACGCCATCGCCTTGATATTTCCCAAACCCTGGTTGACACTCCACTTTGAAGCAGATATGTTTCCATTGTATTGAAGGGCGGTGTTGTTACCCGTTAGAAGATCGTCGTGATAGGCGAGATTCATTCCAAAAAAATCACCAGCCTCGTCGTTGGTTGAATTGACAGCCAACTCGGCATTGTTAATGGACGTTAACCACCCGCGAATGTTATACCTGTAGTCAATCGATTGTTTCGCATCGCTACCACTTGCATTTGTGCTATGCAACTTTTTATCAACAAGTTGTCCAAGTTCATTATACGTGTTATATGTCAAAAGTATTTCCGGAAGAGCGTTAAGCTGATGCCACGTTTTGGTAAGCCGGCCAGCATGATCGTAGTCGAATCTCCTTGTTATCGTGTTTGACACTGTGCTGAAAGAAGTACGAACATTCACAATAGTCGCCCCTGGCGTATGCAGCGCAGCATCAACCATCAAAAGGGACGTGGAGGCCGTCGGTGACGTGTAAATTAGTACATTGTTCCTGTAATATCTGATCGTCGAACCTGTCCGCTCTATTTTTAGAATATCTCCAGGGGTATAGGTTCCAAATTGGCCCCTGGATGTACCGTTCTCATACACGAGCAGCGCACCGGTTGCCGCTTGATAAAGGGCAAAGTCTATGGTGTTGTAATTCGCATTGGTGTTCGCATCGGAAAAGCCGATCATTCGAGGGGTCGTCTTTTCTGATGCCGTTACTTCCAACCAGCCATTTTGACCAGCCGGAAGTTGTTGGACCGATACAGCTCCCGAAGTCCCCCAGGTTGCATCAGCCACTGTCTTAAATAACTTATTGCCTTCATTCCTGGCACCCACAACATCTTTCCATGTAACGTCAGCATCGATATGGGTGTTTTTCATTTTCAAGACCTTGCCATCGTAACTAAGAAGATTGCTGACCCGATCTCTACCACTTTTATAATTTTCTGACTGAATCTGAATATTTCTCATCCTGTCATCGTAAAAATTTACTGTCCGTAACCAGGTATATCCGCCACTTATACCACCATCCAGAACTTTTGTCTTTGTTCCGGTGATCTGACCTGATGCCCGTTGATTTTCTGAAGCCGGTTGAGCATATGAGACTCCGTTAACGCTGTGGCTAAGCGCATCATTGATGTAATTAAAAACTCCCGGCCATGTCGATCGGAAACTGTAATCATCGTAATATGACGCATTCACATAATTTTCAACATTTACAACTGCTCCTGCTGTTACTACGGGATAACTTTTGTTGGTGTAACCATGAACGTTATTAGCAACTGCTCCCACATAAGTTTCAAATAGCCTTGGCCATGATTTAGCGTAGAATGCATTCACTACGGTTTGCATGGCGGTTTGCGTCAATGCTGCCGTTGTATCCTTGATACCCGTAAGTATCGGACGATTGAAAGCATCGTATTTTGTAAATGTCCAATACTTGGTTGCCGCGCTCCTCTGTTTTCCATCCTGAGTAAGCACAATGCGATCACGCTTGTCGTAAACGATAAAGACAGGGGCGGCGCCTGGCACCTGCTTGTGCGTCATTCGCTTCTTTGCATCAAAAGTATATCGGAAAGCCCAGCGGCTTAAAAAAGCATCTTTGGTCGCATCGGTCGCGCCGATTTGATAATATTCAGTTGCAAGCCTTGCTGTGGCTTCAGGTGGAATTACACAAACCATGTTTCCAAATCCGTCATAGATGTAATAGGTCTGCGCCCATTGACCTCCGGGTGCCTGAACCTTTTTTAAGATTGTTCGCCCCTCTTTGTCCTTGTACTCAATAACTTCGTTGTGATTTTCATCCTTCGATCGGTTCCTTAGCAATGTATTGACGGCGTAATATGCGGGCGCGGAAACAGAGCCTGCATTCACAAGTCCCAATACGTAGGTTGCAGTCGGGTATACATATGTCCATCGCAATACCTCATTGGCAACGTTGGTTTCTTGTACCAACTTTACGGTTCGATCAGCAGATGCATAAGAATTTGTTGCATCTGGCTGCCAGGGAACGCCTGCTGATCCCTGTTCCAATATCTGGTTCAAAGGACTTGGAATGAAAATGGTTTCACTGAATGGCTTTCCATCATCGGCAACCTTGTCGCTGGAACCATTTGCGTAATAAAGCTGATGTGCAGATCCTGCATAGGTCGAAGCACCAAGGACGTTGGGCTTGAAGAATCCGTTTGATTCCGTCGTAGCGTACGGAAGATACTTAAACCTTTCACGACCATATTCATCGTATGCAAATGGTTGAACGAGGTCGAAACCATTGGCCGTACCTTGCATCTGGACCTTTTGCTCTGGACGTCCCAATCCATCGAAGTATTCAAAAGCAATAGTCCGATCTTGCATACCCAGTGCGTTAACCATTGTTTGATCGACTACCAGTGCCTTCGATACCTGTGTTGTTTTTATGAAATTTCTGTCGAGAGATGCACCCACAATTGAATTTGAGTACGGAGAAGAGCCACCACCGTTTACTGCCCTCAGACGATAGTAGTATGTTTTTTGTGCTGTAAGACCACTGATAACTCTGCTTGTGCCAGTAACAGGGAGTGCATTATATCCACTAACAAATGTAGCAAAGGTGTTGCTTGTAGAAACGTCGAGAAGAAAATTGGTGATGCCTGGCATAGCCGACCAATTAGCGGTAAAAAAATTTGACCCTACCGCTGTTGAAGGCAATGCCTCGGGTGCGAGCGGTAAAGTCATCACCGATATTGTATTAGAATTCGCAGAAGGACCGGTGGCATTAACAGCTCGTAGCCGATAGTAATACGTGGTATTGGGTAACGCGATAATTATCTTGCTGGTTCCTGTTACACTGACACCGTTGTATTGATAAAGTGATGGATAGAAATTGCTTGAAAGAGACACTTCCAGCAAATAGTGTGTTGCCCCGGCAACCGCCGACCAGTTCGCTGTAAACTCATTACTCATGACATTGGTAGCCGCGAGTGCCGCAACAGGGTTGGTATACGTCGTTGTCGAAACTGTATTGGAATTGCTCGATGTCCCACTCGCATTTACCGCCCGAACCCGATAGTAATAGGTCGTATTACCAGTCAGACCTGTCACTAAAATAGAGGATCCTGAAGCGACCGCATTTTGAAATCCTGACACATAAGATGCAAAGTTGACGCTGGTCGACACGTCTATCCTGTAGTTGGCAGCGCCGGGAGAAACATCCCACGTCGCCGTAAAAGAATTATTGGAAATTGTTGTAACCTGATTGACATTAGGCGCCTGGGGTATGGTTAATACCGATGCAGGCGCGGAAAACCCTGTCGTCCAGCCGCTGTTATATGCCCTCACCCTAAAATAATAGACCGAACCGCCCGACAACCCCGTAACGGTAGTGCTACTGGTACCTGCAAAGGTCACATCGTTCAGCAAAGACGTGAAATTTATATTTGTTGAAACCTGCAGTTGGTAATGTGTAGCGCCTGATATCAGAGACCAATTGGCAATAAAGGAGTTCGCTGTCACATTATTGTAAGAAACACTAGGAGGTTGGGCTGTTGTCGTGACCGTGACCGCCGCAGAATATCCAGACTGTAGCGTACCATTCAGCGCCTTTACCTGGAAGTAGTAGGTCGTGTTACCTGTTAGCCCGGATACGGCGGCACTTGTGGTACTAACCGGAAGTGAATACAACAGTGGTGAGAAGCCTGGATTAGTTGCGACCTCCACCTGGTATCCAGTTGCGCCCGCAGAAGCGGCCCAGGTGGCATCGAATGAGGTGCTTGTGATATTCGTTGCCATAACAGATGCCGGAACCGGAGGCGCGGTTTTGATAGACGAGATATTTGAATTTGGAGAAGATCCACCGTCATTCCCCGCCCTGACTCTGTAATAATATGTTGTATTTCCGGCAAGTCCGGTAACGGTGTGACTAGTCGCTGAAGTGTACTTGTTTACATACCCTGGAACATAGCTGGAGAAATTACTTGCAGTCGAGACATCCAGATAGTAGGCACTTGCTGTAGCAATCGCATTCCAACTTGCAACAAAGCTTGTGGTCGTAGTGGTTGCGTTCGATGGCGTTACCGTTACTGGCGCCACTGGTGGGGATATTGTAATGGTAATGTTCATCTGTGCCAATGGCATTTGTCCATCAAAAAATGCTACTACATCGGATCCGACAGTATTCCACCGTATTGTCGCGGAGTAAGTTGTACCACTTTGTGTCTGTGAAATTATTGTTCCGCGTATCTGATCAAGTCTCCAGTTAGGACTGAAAACAAAACCGTTGCTATACGAGTATACCTGCGTGCTTCCAACGGGTGCGGTAGACGGTCCACTAATTTGGGCAGACAACGGGCTGGCGTTCAGGATCATCCCGACCATGAACAGAATGCATTTTACAGCTCTCTTCATGGCTTATACTTTATTAATTGCTGTGACCAAAAGCATTAAGTGCGGTGTTCTCTTGTTCGCCTGTAGAAAATTGAGTTCTACAAAAAATTTTTGACCTCGCCGTATCAGCTTCAGAGTGCCCGCTTCGCCGTTGCATGTAACCTGGTACACCATTTCACCGGTCTTTCTGGAATCCCTCCAATCACCCTTCAACGAATTTGTCTTAAAGTGATATTGTCGGTCGACACCCTCCTGCACCCATAAGAAATTCTTACCTCCATAGCTGACAAAATATCCACCTTGTGCCACGGTTTCACTCCGAACACGGTTCTCGATTTGCTTATAGTCCCATCTGACGGTATCGTCTTTTGGGCTTAGTAAAAGCTGCGCATGCAGCTGATATGATGTCAGCAAGGTCATGCCGACAAGCATTGTTAGAATAAGGTTTTGCATAACGGTTTTTGTAAATCAATAGCAGTTAACGGTTATTTCATTTTATAATGGTATTCAAGCGCCTTGACGATGCTTCCATTTTTGTCCCTCAGCCACTTCAACTGACCGGCGTTGTTGTAATCATAATAAGTGATAACACCGGTAGGATCATTTATCGATGTAATCCCATTAAGCCGATCATAGGTGTAGGTGGTTATCTGGGATGACGCAGGATACAATCGAAGTTCATCGATGAAGGCGGCGGAAGTGCCGCTTAGGGTTAGCGTTGACGCAGCGGAAGCGGTGACTTCTTTTTCGTACAGTATCCAGCCGTTTGGGTCCGGCGGAGACGTGCGCGTGTTTACAATTGTGGCACCTGAAAGATTCACAGTACCTTTTGCCCAGTACTCCAGCTTATATTTCCCGGGCGCAAGGCCTTTGACAATACTCCCACCTCCCAGTTTATAATAATATCGTCCTGTCTTGGCAGAAATATCATTATAAATTGGTCCGCTATAGACCCAATTTCCTTTTCCATCGGATTCAAAACTTGTTGCAGCTATGTCTGTTGTTGTTGCATTTACCGCTTTTGCAATGGGATAACTATTGTTGTAAGCCCATA
>CAMLER010000287.1 GCA_946478915.1 uncultured Chryseolinea sp. | reverse complement strand
ATTGTCCTCAATCAGCAGAACCGTGTACTTCATAGCAATTTGATAGTCATTCAGGCTGCTATATTAAGCTTGTTTTTCTAAAACATTGACATTCATTACGGGAATAATAGCGATAAATGTAGTGCCCTTATTGAGTTGGCTTGTAAACTCGATGGTGCCTTTTAAGAGGCGGATATATTTCTTGGCAATGTTCAAACCCAATCCTGTTCCCTCCACATTGTGAGCGTTTTGGCCCCTGTAAAAACGCTTGAAAATTTGATGCTGATCGTTCTCCGGAATTCCGATGCCCTGGTCAGTGACCCGAATTCTCAGTGCGTCTTTTTTGAGTTCTGCCGCCAACTCGATCTCCGCATCATGTGGAGAGTATTCTATTGCATTTGAAACCAGGTTCGTCAGAATGTTCTTAAGTAAAAATTTGTCCGTCATGATCGTCGAATCAGAACCCTCATAAGTAAAACGAATTTTTTGTTTTACTTTTTTTATCGAGCCGATCTCTTGCAGGAATTCGTCAAAAAAAGCCTTGATATCAGTTTCGCTATAAGTCACCCGTAATTTACCTTCCTCCAGTTTACCCAGCGACAGGTAGTCGTTCAACAAAGCCGTTAGGTTATGCACTGATCGCTTGATTTTATCAAAGAATGCTGTCTTTTCCAGTTCATAGTCAGCGTCCGTATAGTTTTCCAGGAGGAATACGGATGATAAGATCGTACTGAGGGGAGTTCTGAATTTGTGTGAGGCCATTGTCACAAATTGTGATTTCAGAACATTTAATTCCTTCTCCCGCTCTAATGCTTTGATGAGGTTGTTTTCGAGATTTTTTTGGTCCGTGATATTTCGGATAACAACCAGTACTTCATTAATTTGGTTATTAGCATCCGGAATGGGAACACCATTTAATGTGTAAGACTTATTGTTGACCTTAAGTTCGCTGTAAACTTGTTCACCATTAAAGGCATTCTTCAGCTCTGGTAAAGATGAAAGATTTAGTTGCGCATGCTGGCCTTTGTTGTTGCTGCGATGAAATCCAAATTCTTCAACTTCTCCACCATCAGCCAATATTAGTTTCATATCCCTGTCAATGACGCAGATTACACCGTCCGGGAAATGATGAGCCATTGCTTCCTGCAGTTTTTTTCTCTTGAGTAATTCCTGTTCGATAAGCGTTCGCTCACCTGAAACAAGTTCAAGGGCTGCACTGGTCGATTTGAGTTCACTAATTGCTTCGTCCTTCTGAGCGTGGAGTGATTGGATGGCGGCGGCGTTTCTTGTTTCTTCCCTTCTAGATCTGTCGTTGAAATAAATACAAAGCCAAACCACACAAAGGGACAATAGGTGACTTACGACAGTAGATCCATCAAAGGTTCCGGTGAATAATCGAAAATAGCCGATGATTATAGCAACAGTAGATACTAAGCCCAGAACGAACAAGCTTTTATAGGAACCCTTAAAACGAACGAGGTAAATTGAAACCAGCAAGTAACTGATACTGCTCAATTTTGCAAACCATTCCAGGCTAAAAACTGCCAGGATTAGAACAATGCCAATACCAAGTCGACTGAATTTCATAATTTTTGTAAAATGAATCCTAACGAACTCATTTATAGTCTTTTATATAACGAAATATTTTCTGCTAAGGTATTGCATTCATCCTCCTTTCTAAATGACCCAAATCATCAAAATGCAAGATATGTAAAGTTCCAAACTGCGGAGAAAAACAAAAGCGGGACTATCCCGCTCTTGGATCAAATAGTTTAGTGCCTTTTGCAGCGTTTATTCTATTAGATCTTTCTTGATCAGAGATACCTCCTTGATCAAACCACAGTTTTTGTTTCTGGTTCCAGATGATTAGTTTTTTACCTGTTACGATAATTATCTCTACCCATCCTGACCTGATCGGACATGCCTCCCTAATCAAGACAGCGAAAAGGTACACCCGGTTCAGGTGTTCATACATGACTCCTATCATCAGGGTGCAAGATTTTCGTCTGAAGGGTAAATTTTTTTAAAAAAGATAGCAAGAATAGCCACAACACATTCTATATGTAATTGTTACTACTCTTCACGCCCCCAGAAGCTACGCCCCGAGAAGTTTCAATCCTTTTAGCAAATTAATTTTCCTTTTAAGAACGCCCTGGAAAAGATCTCCCACTTTCGACAGACGTTCCTCCATATTGTAAATGTGGAAGTGACCAGGGCGTAGGCCCGGCTTTACTTCCCGCCATTCCAGAGGAGTGGATACTGACGCTCCGGGTACTGGTCGCAGGCTATATACAGAGGAAAGTGTCTGTCCACGCTTGTTCTGCAAGTAATCAATATAAATCCGATCATGTCTTTTGTTGAGTGAGCGCTCCAGAGTGGTTGTCTTTGGTAATTGAGACTGGGCGATCGTTGCAATGATTTCAGCAAACGCTCTGGCCTGCTCGTAGTCATAGGCAGCTCCTAATGGGACATATACGTGCAAGCCGGTTGCCCCGGATGTTTTGCAGTATGATGTCGCTTCAGCTTTTTCCAATATATCTTTTATGACAAGCGCCGTTTCGATAACGTCTTCGAAAGAGCTTTTGTCAGAAGGATCGATGTCCATCACCAGGTAATCGGGCTTATCAAGATTGTTCGTTCGGGAATTCCATGGATTGAGTTCAATACATCCCAAGTTGTTCAGATAGAGCAACGTTGCTTTTTTATTGCAGACAATGTAGTTGATATTTTTGTCGGCGCTCTCGGAATAGAGTTCAATTTGGTCAACCCAATCAGGTGCTGCGTCACCGGCATCTTTGTGATAAAATCCCTTATCCAAAATTCCGTTTGGATTCCTCTTCAATGATTGAGGTCTGTCCTTCAAATAAGGAAAAATGAATTTCGCGATTTGATTATAATAATTTAACACCTGACCTTTTGTTATTCCCTCTTTAGGCCAGTAAACTTTTTGTTGATTGGTAAGCTTTACATCATGACCATTCACTGATAAAATCTCGCTGCTTTGCTTAGCCGGTGCAGGCTTTTCTCCAGGCGCTGACTTTTTCTTGGCGACCTTCCCTTTTGTTTTAGTTTTTGTCGTTTTTGTTGCCATAATAGCCCAAATTACGATGCTTTCTTTAGACTTGCTTTCAGCTGACTCATCAGGTCGTCGGCTTTGCGATGGGTTACCTTCATCTTAGGCTGTGTTATAGACTTGCCACTGGCCTTTGCTTTGATCAGTTTTTTGAGTTCCGCTGTGTAGGTATCCTTGTACTTTTTTATATCGAAGGAAGTTGTTAGTTGGTCAATCAGGTTGAGGGCCATTTTCAGTTCTGCAGGCTTGGGTTTTTCTTTTGGCAACGTCAACTCTGAAACGTCACGAACCTCTTCCGCAAATCTGAGTCGATTCAATACGATTGCATTCTTGTATGGCCTCAGTATGCAAAGATGCTCCTTGCTTCGCAACACAAAGCTTGCTATGCCTGCTTTTTCACTTTTTTTCAACGCCTCACGCAAAAGCGTGTATGCTTTCGCTCCCGATTTTTCGGGGGCAAGAAAATAGGGTGTCTCATAATATACCGGGTCGACTTCCTCTTCTATAATAAAGTCCGTAATCTCAATAAACTTGCTTTTTTTCGGGCTAGCCTGCTCAAAGTCTTTATCGTCAAGGATAACATAGTCGCCCTTGTACTTATAACCCTTTACAATGTTATTCCACGCAATCTCTTTACCGGTCTCTTCATTTACCCTTTTAAATTTTATGTGTGCATGATCCTTCTTATCTAACATGTCGAGGTCAAGTTCGCTGGGCTCAGAGGCACTATAAAGTTTAACCGGGATGTTGACCAATCCAAATCCGATGGCACCTGTCCAAATTGCTCTCATAATTTTTTTTTGGTCATTATTAGAAAAATAATGCCACTCTTTCATCGGCTGACTATGAGCACTCCATTCATCAAATTTGTAAACTTCGGATTCTGCCAACGGGGCGTTAAGTCCACCGTAATTAATGCGCAAGTGTCACCTGCCATTGAACTTTTGCCGGCTATGAAATAAATATGCTGTAGCTTGTCCTCTTTGGCGTATTTTCGTTCAAACCATTTAACAATGACTAAGATCAAACTGACACTCCTCGCATTATTGTTCATCCCGTTATTCGCTGCTGCCCAAAGCGGAAAAGTTTATGACGACCTCACTTTGCCCAGCAAAATTTTGAAGGGAGACAGAAAGTATGCGGTCTACCTTCCGCCGGATTATGAAACATCGAAGCGAAGTTATCCGGTTCTGTACCTCTTGCATGGTGGCGGGGATGATCAGACGGGCTGGGTGCAGTTTGGGGAAGTATTGACAATTGCTGATCATGAAATACTCGAGGGCAGGGCAACAGCTATGATCATCGTAATGCCCGACGCAAACACGGGCATTCGCGGATACTTCAATGACGTGAAGGGAGAATGGCGTTATGAGGATTTCTTTTTCGAAGAATTCATGCCCTTTATTGAAAAGACATATCGCACTAAAAATGACAAGCGCTACCGTGCCGTAGCCGGACTATCCATGGGTGGCGGAGGTTCTTTTATGTATGCACTGCATCGCCCGGATCTATTTTCGTCGGCTTGCCCCCTAAGCGCATCTACCGGTCCGCTTTCTTTGGAAGCCACAAAAAAATGGCTTGAACAACGCGACGTCAAGGCGAGCGATGCGCAGGTAGAAGCCTATTACAAAAAGCACAGTGCCCTCGCGTTAGTCGAAGCAATGCCCGACGACCAGAAAAAAGCTGTCAGGTGGTATATCGACTGCGGCGATGATGATTTTCTTTACGAGGGGAATTCACTTGTACATATTGCTATGAGGAAAAAAGAAATTCCGCATGAGTACCGCGTTCATGATGGTGGGCACAACTGGACTTACTGGCGGACGGCCCTTCCCACTGTTCTTTCATTTGTGTCGGATAGCTTCCACCAATATTAGCCGGAAAAACATCAGGCTACGTTTGCGCGTAGCCTGATCGTTATCATTTGTCGTCCTCAACGATGACGACCTTATCCATAACGTCACCCTGACGAATGGAGTCTATCACCTCCAGACCTTCATATACTTTTCCAAATACCGTATGGTTACGGTCCAGATGTTTAGTGGTATCGCGTGTGTGGCAAATGAAAAATTGGGAGCCGCCTGTGTTTCGACCAGCGTGTGCCATCGAAAGAACGCCGCGATCATGGTATTGATTTTCTCCAGTGAGCTCACACTTGATATGATAACCAGGACCACCATTACCAATTCCATTTGGACAGCCACCTTGTATCATAAAATTAGGAATGACGCGATGAAATATAAGTCCGTCATAAAAGCCCTTTTGTGCAAGCGTTACAAAGTTGTTTACCGTATTGGGTGCATCTTCTTCGTAAAACTGAATTTTCATAACACCCTTTTTGGTGTGTATTTCTGCTTTCTTCATAAGAATAAATTTAAGCGCGTAAATTTATAATTCTAAAGGGATATCTGATCAGCCGACTGAATGCTCGGAGAGTTTTTTGTTAAGTATTTTATAATGGATGGTTGTGAAACAAAGAAGAAGCAGTATTTGACCGAATCAGCGGCAGAAGATGCGTTGATTGGGGCTTGGAGTACGTACGGTTACAAGGACAATCAAGGGCCAGTTGGTTTCTACCTTTGCGATAGTTGTGGTTATTATCATCTTACCTCAAAAGGCGATATGAATCCTAAACTGGCCGAGCAAATCGCATCGGGCAAGATCCGTAAGCAGGAGGAAGCAAACCGCTGGATCGAGAAGTTGAAAAGAAAACATTAGACCGTGGATATTTATCCGCATCTTTTTGTGGAATTCCGTTCACGTTGCTGTGCCACTTTGAGAGCCTCACAACCACTCTCCCTGGAAAGCTCACTGACATTGCATAATCGTCTGGCTCGATTTTTCATTGCGATAATTAACCTTCCACAATTGAGCTGACTATGAAAAATAATAATCAAAGCCTGGGTATAATTGCACTGTTATTTATACTCGTCTCCTGCGCAAAGAACCCAGTTACGGGGAAACGAGACTTTATGCTTTTATCCGAAAGCCAGGAAATTGCGATGGGCCAGCAATCTGACCCGGATATAATTGGCTTTTTTGGTTTGTACGAGGACCCGAAGCTCCAAAAATTTATTGAGGAAAAGGGCCAGGAAATGGCCGCTATCTCACATCGAAAAAATTTAAAATATGAATTCAAGATCGTGGATTCGCCGGTGGTAAATGCTTTTGCTGTGCCCGGAGGATACGTATATTTTACTCGTGGGATTATGGCTCATTTTAATAATGAAGCTGAGTTTGCCGGCGTATTGGGCCACGAGATCGGACATATTACCGCGCGTCATTCAGCAAAACAATATAGCAATGCCATGCTTGCGCAGATCGGACTGGTTGCCGGGATGGTTTTATCCCCTGAGTTCGCGCAGTTTGCAGACCTGGCTCAGAATGGAATTGGTCTCTTATTTTTGAAGTTTGGACGCGATGCGGAAAGCCAATCTGACAAATTGGGCGTTGAGTACTCTACCAAGATAAACTACGACGCTCGTGAGATGGCAGGGTTCTTTCAGACGCTCGACAGGCTTTCGGCGCAGTCGGGAGGAGAGGAGGTACCGACATTTCTCTCAACTCATCCTGATCCGGCTGACCGGGAAGAAAACGTCGCCAAGCTG
>CAMLER010000286.1 GCA_946478915.1 uncultured Chryseolinea sp. | reverse complement strand
TCTCTGAAGGAATAACGACGCCCTGCGAACTGTGCTCGTGATAATGGTCGCTATGATCATGATGATGAGAATCCGTCTTATGATTTTCATAGACGAATCCACTGTAGACACCCACAGCTACTAAAGAAAAGATCCATCCCGCAAACTTTAGATAACGCTTTTGCATTCACAAAAAGATTTAAGTACCAGAAATAAATAAAAAAATAGCGAAGCCATGCCTCGCTATTTTTAACCCTACCCTAAACATGTTTTAATTCCACGGCTTACCAGTGCCTTGAACCAGCCAAGGTTTAGACCATGCGCTGTTTTTGCCATCGGCCTGAGTATATCCTGTGACTTCAAGGCTATTCAGTGCTTGTTCTGCGTTATCTGCGTTTAACATAAGTTCATCCTGCATATAGTAGAAACGAACCGGAAGTACGCTACGCTTTGCAGCGGGCCCGGCTGTTAAAGCAGGTAATCCTGTCCTTCGAAAATCAAACCAAGCTTCTGTCGCGGCAGTCCAGCTGGCAATCCATTTTTGCTCCATCAATTGCTCTAACGTTCCATTATATGCAACTTCTGGACCTGCAATGTACGTATCAAACTCGCTGCCAACACCCCATGTCTGAAACGAAGCTTGAATAGCGGATTCATAGTGCGATTCAGCATCCCCTGTATTCCATCCCTTCAATGCCGCTTCGGCCAGTATAAAATGAACTTCTGCCGCGGACAGCAATCTGGCCTTCAGCAGCGGTCCTGAGGCCGCCTTGTAGATGTCGTTCAGAAAAGAAACGTGTGGGTTATTTGACGTTTGACCAGGTGTCGGATTTAAGTTATATGTGGATGGAAGCGCTGAAAAGCTAGTAGGAACTCCGACATATTCTGGATCGGTATCAACAGGAGTATCGCCAACCTTATCCGGAGAAAGGTAACGTACACCATCTACAATTTCATCGGTTCCAGCTGGCAAGCCTGCATCAACAACGAGAGGGACCTGAACTTTATTGGCCCAAACGCCAATGCGCGGATCATCTTTAGCCTGAAGAGCTTCCACCAGCGTTGCTCCCATTTTAATACGTCTATAGTTACTACCACTTGCATCTGAAACTGTGTTAGCCGGCCATGAATTGTCAGCGCTGTTACCGGGGAATGGCATTGCAGCATCGTCTCCAGGTGAAGAAATGATCGGATATTGATCAGGATTATTTACGATCTTTTCAATACCAGCTTTTGCAACATCCGATTTCTTATCTGAAATCCTCATGTAATACCGCAACATAAGCGAGTTTGCAAATTTTCTCCATTTAGCGGGATCGCCTTTATAATAGACGTCTGCATTTTCCACAATACCGTTATAATCTTCGCTTTTTTGAGATAACAGTGTGTTCGCCGTTTCCAGGTCGGCAATAATTCCGGCATAGATTGTTTCCTGACTGTCGTATGAGGGCTTGATATTTTCACCACCCAGCAATTCTCCCTTCAAAGCATTTGTGTAAGGCGCGTCTCCCCAAAGATCCGTGATCAAACCGAACATAAAGGACTTCATCACAAGCGATACACCCTGATGAAACTCCATGTCTAATTCAACAGCTCTATCATATACCAGTGCGTTATTTCTGAGGACGGAATAATATGGTCCCCAATCCTGGCTGCCTCCCCAATCATAATCGTTGTGACCACCGGACCAGGCATCTTTTTGTGTGTGCTGAACTACTCCAGCGATATCCTGATAGCCAAGATTTACGTAAAGCTTTCCTGCTTCCGTTAAAACCGAAGGCAACACAAGATTTGGGTTTACAACCTCAGGTTGTACACCGTTAGGGTTCTCATTCGTTTCCGTCAGATCTTCGCATGAAATGAAAAGCGAACACAAGAGGACAACCGACAAGAGAAACTTTTTATTCTTCATAATCATAATGTTCATGTTTTCAGATCCTTAAAAAGTTAAGCCAAGTTTGAATCCGATAGGAATAACCCAAGGGGTAACATTGTATCTTTCGATACCTTGTTTAAACTGCGTGCCTGCCTGCCTGTTAGCCTCATGCTGGAAGGCTGTTTCTGGATCTACACCTATCTTCGCCTTCGTCCACAACATGATGTTCCGGCTGTAGACAGACAAACTTGCGTTCTGCAATCCAAGCCTTTTTACAAGACCTGAAGGGATCGCATAGGAAAGCGATACTTCGCGAAGTTTTATAAACGAAGCGTCGAACATCGCTGCCTTCGTGTAATCCCAAGGGTAATTATCACCGTAAGGGATGATCTTAGTGCCGGGTCCGCCAAGATTTTCAGTATAACCAATGATGTTTCCATCATCATCATATTCAGCAATTACTCCAGGATTGAATACGCCATAAGGATATGTATTACCTCCATATTCAAAAGGGAATCCACCGTATTCCTCAGTTGGACCACCGACAATATTGAACTTGTCACCCACAACAACGAGGTTATTATCCACCAGATAATCTCTGAGTTCATCTCCGGATCTGCCTCCGGGATGGATCAGGTTGTCGAGGAACCTTTGAGTTTTAAGATCCGATTCTCCGTAACGATAAGTCTGTGAGACAAAATCGCCACCACTGCGCCATTCGAAAGCAAGATTAAGCGTGAAAGCTTTGTAGCTCAGCGAAGTCTGCAAGCCCATGATAAAATCAGGGTTGAAGTTACCGATCTTATTCTTTGTGTTACCAGCGCTGATAGCCTGCCATGATCCATCTTCATTTAATATAGGGTAACCGTAGTATGGTGAGCTCTTGTCTTCAACTGTAATAAGTTTTGCATCGTACAAATCACCGATCTCCTCACCAACATAGGTCCAGGCTCCTCCTTTTGCATCCGACCAAAGCTGGAAACGGTCAAGATCTTCTGTGAGCTCTTCAATTGTGGTTCTGTTAGTTGACCAGTTCGTATTAACATCCCACCGGATTCCATTTCTATCGAACGGAGTGGCACCCAATGCCAACTCAACGCCTTTGCTAACCAACAATCCTGCGTTGAAATTCATAGAGGTATAACCAGAGGACGGAGCAAGTTTCGTAGTCACAATCTGGTTCTCATTTTCGATCTGATAATATGTTCCAGAGAATCTGAGTCGGTCGCGGAAAAGTTTCACGTCAACGCCCAGGTCGATTGAAGTTGCACGCTCGGGCTTAAGATTGGGTAAAAGAATCGTGCCTGATTTCGATAGGCGGGTTATACCTCCCCATGCCTCCATGTTGCTCATCACATTTACAAGGCTGTAAGGATCTGTGTCATTTCCAGCTTCAGCGATACCGGCTCTCAACTTCAACAGATCAAGACTCTGAGATATATTTACCATTTCATTGATCAAAACACTGAGCGATGCTGATGGATAAAAATAAGAACGGTTTGACTCTGGCAACGTACTTGACCAATCATTGCGACCTGTCACATCCAAATAGATCATGTCTTTATAACCAACGTTGATCAATCCATAGACACTGTGTACAGCCTTTTCAGAGCCATAGCTGCTGTATTGAAGATTTGCCGGAGCAATATTTTGGATGGTGAACAAATTTGGTATGATCAATCCAGTACCGCTTCTGCTTTGTGAACTAATATCACTCGTTTCGCTAAACCTTGCATTTCCTCCGATAGAGGTAGTCAAGCTAAAATTAGAAAGCTGTTTCTGATAAGTAGCCAGGAAGTCAGCATTGCGCTCATACCTTTTCAGGTTTACAACGCCGTATGCACCTCTTGGTTCACCAGTGTAGCTATTCCCGATCTTCGTTTCACGCTTTTCATTGTAAGTATCCAATGCATAACGCGCCATGAAACTAAATTCAGGAGTAATTTGATATTCTGCTTTAATGTTTCCGAATAAACGATCCCGGACGAAACTATTGTTAACCTCGTAAGCAAGGAACCAGGGATTGTTGTAATCACCAGGTGCCTGCGAAAGCTGCTGTAATCCTTCCTGACCCGGAGCCCAGTAATTTCTCAGATCGCGAATGTCAATGTGCGGCGACACTGCGTAAGCCCACTGCAGCGGATTGCTTCCCCTGTTGCCTGATGGCCTGTTGTTCGAATTGTTCCTGCTGAAATCCAGGTTAGAACTAATTCTTAATTTTTCACTTGCTTTAACAGAAGTGTTGAGGTTCAGCGAGTTTCTAAACAGGTCAGAGTTAGGAACGATACCTCTGTTGTTCATATTAGAATAGGACAACCTATAGGAAAGCTGTTCGCCACCTTTGGCAATTGATATCCCATTCGTAGTAGTGATACCGGTTTGAACGAAATTGCGCACATTGTTAGGGTGTGAAACCAACGGAGTGGGTATTGGGTCTCCATTTTCGTCGAGAGGACTGTTCCATTGGATGGCGTTGTAACCCTTGTCCAGTTCCGGCCCGACACCACCTGCAGAACCTTCATCTATTTGGAGTATACCACCTGGGTATGGATTGTTGTCGGGTGTAAATGGTAATATACCGGTTGCATATTTGGAGTGCATGTCCAGGTATTTGAAGGGTACGTCAAAAACAGTATTGGAGTTTAAGGATACCGTTAGCTTATCAGATTTCGCGCCCTTTGTTGTGATCAGAACAACTCCGTTACCAGCTCGCGATCCGTACAAGGCTGCGGCACTGGGACCTTTCAATACAGAAATGCTTTCTATGTCTTCAGAATTCAAGTTGGAGATCGCGTTACCGTAGTCCACCTTGTTATCTCTACCAATTTCCGTTACGTTGTTTAACGTATTGGCTACTGGTACGCCATCAATTACAAAAAGTGGCTGATTATCATTCACAAGTGAAGTGGCGCCGCGGATCACCATACTCACTGAGGAACCTGTACCGCCCACAGAGCTAATTGTAACACCTGGAACTTTTCCTGCCAAACCGTTTAGAACATTTTCCTGAGCAATCCTGGTAAGGTCACTTCCATCTACTTTTCCAACAGAATAACCCAATGATTTCTCTTCACGCTTAATACCCAACGCAGTGACTACCACTTCATCAAGAGATTCAAGGCTAGGCTCGAGAACGATATCAATCGTAGTTCTTCCGCCGATGGCTACCTCGGCTGTAGCATATCCGATGTAGGAAAAAACAAGAATGCCATTTTCCTCATCAGTAGTGAGCGTGTAATTACCCTCGCCATTTGTGATGGTTCCAACCTGCGTTCCCTTCACATAGACGTTAACCCCGGGCAAGGGACTGCCATCATCGGCAGCGGTTACTTTCCCGGATACTGTTACCGCCGGACTCGGAGGTCCTGCGATTGCCTGGCTGACAAACAGCATGGCCGCGAAAAAGGAAAATAAAATCCTCGTTCGCGGTTTGTTCTTGTAAAAATTTAGATTCATAGATGGTTAGTTAATATTCGGTCTCAAGTTTTTTATTTTAAACTAAAATAGTGTTTCGGTTGCGTTACTACTGTGTTAAAAATCGAACCTTCGGATAATCTCAATTGCACCGCGGTTCTGCGATAAGTACTTAAATGTCGCCATTTAAAAGTTGGCCATGTTCGCATTTTGCGTTATCCGATGCAGCATTTGCGCAGACCTTCCACATTTTTCTCCGGGTAACCAGTGATTCTGACCTGCTCAAGGGAGTTCAGCGAATAGTGCCAGTTTCCCTTCCACAAAGTGCGGCAGCCCCCAAAAGGCTGATATCCGGATTCTTCGATTGATATATCTGCAGCTTAGCAATGGACTTAGGGTATGGAAAATCGCGAAGCGAAGCCATCATTGCTTCCGCAAAGAGGTTAAAAGCTTTGGAGAGCGACCCCCCCAGCACGATTGCCTCCGGATCATAAGTAAAAACGACGCTTTTTATCGCTTCAGCGAGATGCGACCCAAATACACGCCACGATTCTTTAGCAGATTCATCACCCTGCAAAGCAAGTTGATGTGCCGCTTCCGCAGTAGTGTTAAAGCATGAACTGAACAAATTGCCACTGGCATAATACTCGATATTATGGTCCAGGTAATGCAAAAGTCCGATTTCCCCAGCGCCACAGTTACCGCCGGTATAAAGCTCATTGTTAATGATGATCCCCGAACCCAGGCCTGTTCCACAGGAAATCCCAACTACATTCTTAAATCCTTTTGCCATTCCATACCGATGCTCGCCGAGGATAAAGCAATTCACATCGTTATTCACACGCACAGGTATCTTGAACTCTTCCTCGAGAATCTCTTTCAAAGGGACTTCTACCCATGATGGAATGTTCGCTACATTATAAACAATACCTTTTTCGACATCAACAACCGAAGGCACTCCGATTCCAATTCCTTTACCTCCTGACGATACAAGCGGCCTGATGAATTCGGTAAACTGATCTAACGTCTGGGATAGTGACGCTTTGGTGCGAAACAATTCCTTTTTTGGTTTGCTTATCTGGCCTCGCTGGTCGATGCCAGCACGTATATGAGTTCCTCCCAAATCTACGCCTATGGTCATTGGCTTCGGATTAGTAGCCCCGCGGTAACGAGGGTGTTAAGACAAAAATATTTCATGACGGATTTTATGCTGGAAAAGAATGCGTTAATAAAACGTCATTTTGCGCATGTTTATCCGTTATCCGTGATTCGTTATCCGTTATCCGGTCTGATAGCTGTAAGCGTCCAATAATGCTTTGAGATCTGCAGCAATAACAAATAACAAATAAACACCGAACATTGAACAAGGAACAGCGAAGGACGCTCGAGCCAAGAGTGTGCGTGTTTCAGGGGT
>CAMLER010000285.1 GCA_946478915.1 uncultured Chryseolinea sp. | reverse complement strand
CCGAAGAAGTAACCAAACGGAATGATGGCTTATTTAATGATCCCATCCGCATAGTTTCCGGCTTTGCGCCAGATGAAATGACGGGCGATTCAGATCTGGATCTGAACAAGAACACATTGAATGTAGCCAATACGTTGAACTATAAATTCAACGCACGGCATGATTTACAAACCGGTTATCTAAAAAGTGACCCTCCTACCTTTCAAAAGGATCTTTTTATTAAAGACATCTCACTCAGGTCCGTTGCATTCCGACGTGCAGTTATTGCGCCAATATTATTTACCGCAGCAGGATTAGCCACTTTAGACGCTGACAATGATGATAATTATGAAATTCAGGCAGAAAGGAATAGATACATACCCAACTTTCGTCATCGCGCTGATGACTACTTACAACATTCTCCAATTATAGCTGTGTACGGGCTAAATTGGCTCGGTGTAAAAGGTAAAAATGATTTCGCTAATCGTACCGCCATTTTAATTAAGTCTGAGATGATGTTGGCGATTCTAACCTTTTCTTTAAAACGAATAACAGCTGTACCCAGACCGGATACTAAAGAATTAACATCTTTCCCTTCTGGACATACTGCGCAGGCATTTGCAGCAGCAACTTTTATGGCCAGAGAGTATGGTCATAAAAGTATTTGGTATAGTGTCGGAGCCTATACAATGGCAACCGGGGTCGGGGCAATGCGTGTTATGAATAACAGGCATTGGCTTTCTGATGTCATGGTAGGAGCAGGTATTGGCATACTATCCACCAATCTGGCGTACCTTACTCACCAGTACCGTTGGGGAAAGAAAAAGAAAGATAGTCAAACCACAATAATGCCTTCTTATGATGGACGAACCGGAATGGTGAACATTATTCATCGAATTAATTAGTCATGAGTTACAGAAAGTCGGCACGCAGCTCTAAACTCTGCACTCTGCATTCATCACTCGAATAGTTCAACTTCTGGTTTTCTAAGTTTGGGATGCAGATCTTGAATGCAGAGTGATGCCTGAAGAATACAGAAAAAAGAATGCAAAATGGTGACATTGTTCCTATGCCTTATCATAATGAAGAATAACTATGCCGCTGCTACAAGTTACTGCATTAACCAATTTTAATGGTTGCCAGCTCACTAACTGTTGAAAAACTGACTCGCCTTTTCCGATAGCAATTGGGTTGATGAAAAAATGAAACTCGTCAATTAATTCTTCTTTGATCAGTGATGAAACAAAACTGCTACCACCGTAAACGATGATGTCAAGCCCACTTTGACTTTTAAGTTTTGTCACTTCAGTTTTAAGATCTCCATTAGCAATGATCGTATCGCTCCAAAGAGATTTATCCATACTTTTTGAGAATACGATCTTTTTCTGTCTGGCTTTAATTTCAGCCACCTCATACATCTGCGATTCCGGTTGCTTTGCTGTTTCAGTCCAGAAAGGTAGGTAATCAACGGCCAGCTTCCTTCCAATTAATTCGGTGTCGCAGGCTCGGGCAAGCGTCAGGACATAATCTTTAATGTCATCCCATGCCCATGTCACCCATTTTTGTTCATCGTTAGGCCCGGTAGAATTAAAGCCGTCGAGGGAAATCTGCATTTGCAATTTTAGTTTTCGCATATTGATGTGTCTTGAGATTTGGTAGTAGTTTTTTTAAGCAATAGAAAAAGGAGTTCAGCAAAGATTACGAAGCAGTCAACCTGCCAACGTAAAGTTTCAATTTGTCAAAAGTGGCGTTGAAGCCATTCACCATGCTGTCGCTAATAGAATTGAACGCGTGATACTGTGAATCATCGGCATCAACAGGTCTTGCATATAGATCAATCGTTGTGATACCGCCACTTTCTGTAAATTTTAGTTTATAGAAAATTTCGAGAGGCAAATTCAAATCAAACGGTGCGGGTACGACATTGGCATGTTCATCGGCAAAAGCATTGGTGAACTCCAGTGTATGGTAGGGCACAATCTTTTTGAAAAGAAAACGTCCGAAATTGGCTTTACCATGCGTTTCCATCCTGTAGTGAAAAATTCCGCCTTCACGATAGTCGAGTTTAATGACAGTTGTTTTGCTCTCCACTGGCCCCCACCATTCTCCCAATGCTTTGGCATCCGAAAATGCGTTGAACACCAGCCTCCGGGGTGCGTTGAAATTATACTTTAACGTGAACTCCTTCTCACTACCGATTTGCTTTTTCATATCACTTCTTTCGTTTCTTTGATTGAACCTTCCTCAGGTACTTATCCAACGAAGCAAACTGCGTATTCCAGAATTTGCTGTAGTGTTCTATCCAGTCAGATACTTCCTTCAGGTTTTGAAATCTGGCTTCGCAATAGCGCTCCCGACCTTGTTGCGAAATCACCACCAGTCCACACTCGGTAAGTACTTTGATATGGCGGGAAATAGCGGGCCTGCTTACGGGAAAATGCTCGGCTATTGAATTCAGGTTCATCCGCCTGGAAGCCAGCACCGCTAGGATGTCTCTTCTGGTAGGATCTGCAATAGCATGAAAAGCGTCTCTTCGTATTTCCATAATATAGTCTAACAAGCCGTCATGGTCCTCGGCTCGTAAAGAATATGTAACAATATGGTTACAAATATACGCGTAACAATCTTGTTACGCAAGTAAGAAATGGATTTAATCAGTATGGGTATGAAGTCCTAATGCTAAATGAATCACCAGACTTATCAATAGCTGGTAGGATTGGTACAGCAGTATCACCAGCCTTGCATCAAACCAAATTTTAGCTTTAGCCTAACAAGGGACTGCGGCTAAAAATCTGTTTCTTCCAGTTTAAAAATTTCTTCGACCGGTGTGCCGAAGACGAAAGCTAATTTTAATGCCAGGAGCGTCGAAGGAACGAACTTGCCCGTTTCGATCGAGTTCATTGCCTGCCTGGATATTCCAATTTTTTCCGCCAAGTCAGCTTGCGTCCAGTTTTTTTTTGCTCTTTCAACTTTGATCGTATTTTTCACCTGTACCTCCGTTGTGAAATGAAGAAACCGATTAAATAGAAAAAGAAGAGCAATGGAAAAGTGTATAAGTAATTCATTGGTTCCAATCCCAGATTTCCTACCAAGCCTACCAAGCCTAATGTCATAACTAATAACAAGGATAAAGCAAACGCAACAGCTACAGCTTCTAGTTGAATTCTGATCTGCACTTCATCCATAACGCTGATACCTTTTATAATATTGATCGTATACACTGCGAACACCAGTGCGTTAACTGCAATGATCGCCAGCGCTATTGGTACGGCAAACGAATATTTGGACAAACAATATGTACTGGTTATAAAGCAACCGGCAAAAACGAGCGCCCAAATGACACTTTTGTAGTCAAATCTTGTTTTCATACTTAAGTCTTATATATTTTACATAAAGATAATTATACATATCTAAATGTCAACTATACAAGACGTTTTTAAAAAAAAATTTCAGGGGTGCCCTTTTCACCGAGTTCTTGTTCTTGGGACGTACTGGATTTCCACTCCAGTAGTGAATGGTGAGAACTTTGAATCTGCTTCAGAATAGTTGATCAGAATTCGTTGAAGCAGTGGATTCTGCTTAAGGGATGTGTTATCAAGTCAAAGGTCTCCCTTATCATATCAACAGACCACCGAGTGCCTTAAACGATGTCGTCTTACCTGAGCCATTCTTACCCTTCTACAGATTGATACCCTTCTCAATTGCAGATGAGGGAATTATGAAGCACATAGATTCCGTTGTGAGACTTTTTAAAAATCGATAAACTCAAGCATAGTCGTCCATAGAAAAATCTTTTGGTAAATGCTGCTGGTGCCGACATTTTTCTGGCCGCTCCAAATTGGTTACAACGTTTACGTTAAATGTGTATGGATCATTTTTCCTTGGATAATGAACGTAAAATGTAAAACCCTAGTAATCCTCGCAGTTCGTGCCGGGGACCTGGCAATCAAAAATAATTCACATGAAATCAGTAGGTATTTTGCGAATCATTACGAACGACATTTGAAAACAACCATGACCGTTTATCCCTTGCACAAAGTAGGAAGGGCAAACGCTCTCACAACTTCTTGACGTCAGTACCTCAATCCCAACGGATGGCCCGGCCATCATGAAAGCGAAATAACATTGAAACTCGCAAGCAAGTCAAGGTTAAAGGATTCTGAAAATGGTGACCAAATCAGTTATATATTGCGAACCTTTTGAACTTAAATACACTTATGAAACTTAAGCGATCGTGTGGCATAGCATTGCTACGCTTCAAGCAATACATTAGGGCCCATGAATGCGGAAAGTGTAGATCCCACCATATTCGAGCAGCAGTTTAAAAATCTCTTTGATGAAGCACCTTTTTCGGCCGCCTTTTTTCGAGGCGACGGACTGAGTATTGAAATGGCCAACAATGTTTCCCTTGAACTCTGGGGAAAGGATAAAAGCATTTTAGGCAAACCGTTGCTCGAAGGCATACCTGAAATTCGTGATCAGGAGGTGTTCAATTTATTGACCGGAGTTTATCGAACTGGAAAAACGTATGAAGGCAAAGAGCATGTTGCATATCTTCAGAAGAACGGTCGGCTGGAAAAGATTTACGTTAATCTTGTATATAAACCGATACGAGATGCTCAGGGTAATATAACAGGCGTCTTCGCATATGGTTATGATGTGACTGAGCAAGTTGTGGCACGGGAAGAATTAAAGGAATCGTTCAAAAAACTTCAGGATTCCGAAGAAAGATACCGCACATTGATTACCGAGACCCCAGAAGTTGGGGCAGGCCTGTATATCGGTCGCGAGCTTCGAATTCAATACGTAAACGATGTGATGTTAAAATTTTGGGGGAAAGACCAATCGATCATAGGCAAGACGTGGTGGGACGGCTTACCCGAACTTCGAAGTCAATCATTTTTGAAAGAACTTGAAGAAGTATTGACCACTGGCAAGCCCTTCATTGGCAAGGAAGTGAAAGCAATTCTCGAACGAAAAGGCAAGCTAGAAGTAAACTATTACAACTATACTTACAAAGCTCTGAAAAACGTTGATGGGGAAATTTATGGAATCCACCACATGGCGGTCGATGTCACTGATCAAGTGATCTCCAAGCAAAAACTAATCGAAAGCGAAGAGGACGTAAGAAATCTTTTCGAACAGACACCAGTGGGAATCGCTATGTTTAAAGGACGCAATCTGATTGTAGAATTGGTGAACAATGTGTTACTCGAATTTTGGGGAAGGTCGCGCGAACAAGTCATAGATAAACCTGTGTTTGAAGCTCTTCCAGAACTTGTTACCCAAGGCGTTGAAAAGATTGCTAGAGATGTTTTTGACACGGGTGTTCCCTTTAGTTCGCCAGAAACATCACTTCAGTTATGGAGAAATGAAAAATTGGAAACCATTATTGTCAGATTTGGATTCAGGCCAGTCAAAGACTGGCAAGGAGAAATAATCGGCTTGTTGGCAATTGCCAACGAGGTTACTGATCTTGTCCTTGCCCGTCAGGTGATCGAAAAGAATGAAATGCGATTAAAATTCCTGGCAGATTCAATGCCACAAGTGGTCTGGATTGCCGAGGGCGACGGCACTGTTACCTATTATAATAAGAGAGTGCTCGCGTTTGCTGGTGTAAAACAAAACGATGATGGCACGTGGAGTTGGGAAGGCATTGTTCACCCTGACGACATTGCTACGACTGCTGTCGCCTGGAAAAATGCAGTAATGCTTCAAAAACCGTATGAACTCGAGCATAGAATTATGATGAGCGATGGATCTTTCCGATGGCATTTGAGCCGAGCATACGCGTATGAAACGGACGAGGGTCTAAAGTGGTTTGGCACGGCAACTGATGTTGATGATCAGAAAAAGTTAGAGATGAATCTTGAAACACTGGTCAAAGAACGAACGCTGGAACTTCAACGCTCTAATGAAGAACTACAGCAATTCGCCCATGTGGCCAGTCATGATTTGAAAGAGCCCGTAAGAAAAATAAGAACGTTCGCCTATAAACTTCTGGATGAACAAAAGACTGCACTCAATGAACGCGGAAACAATTTCATAAATAAGATACTTCATGCAAGTGAAAGAATGAACGCGATGATCAATGGTGTACTCAGTTACGCGTCAATGCCGGACGCAGGTGTTCGAGAAGCAATTGATCTGAAGAGCGTAATCGAAAATGTTAAGATTGACCTTGAAATCCTGATTCAGGAAAAGAATGCTGTGATCAACTACTCAGATCTTCCAACAATTACAGGAATCCGGGAGCTTATTAATCAATTGTTCTATAACTTGATCAATAATGCACTCAAGTTTTCAAGGGCCGATGTTACACCCGTCATCGAAGTGACCATTCGTGACGTTGAAGTACTTGGCAAAATCTTTTATCAAATCATCTTAGCCGACAACGGTATCGGATTTGGAAAACAACATGTCTACGAAATTTTCACTTCGTTTGTGCGACTGAACCCAAAGGACCAATACGAAGGAAGCGGATTAGGTCTGGCGCTGTGCAAGAAAATAGTTGAACGACATGGCGGATCTATCACTGCGAAAAGTGAACCCGGTAAAGGATCCGAATTTATTATTCTTTTACCCAAATAGCATATGAATAAAATTATCTTGCTTGCCGATGACGACAATGATGATTTTGAAATCTTCAAGGAAGCACTTGCAAAGGTTAACTGTGATGCGACCTTATTCCACGCTGTCAATGGCGTTGCCGTTTTGAACTATCTTAATAC
>CAMLER010000284.1 GCA_946478915.1 uncultured Chryseolinea sp. | reverse complement strand
GTACGGGAATCGAACCCGTGTTACCAGAATGAAAATCTGGTGTCCTAACCCCTAGACGAACAGACCAATTGAGGTGCGAAAATATCTCTTTTTTCGGAACCGTAAAAAGAGGGTGCAAATATAGATTGAGACCGGTTAAATGCAAACCTGTGCGGTAAAAAGTTTGCAAAACGATATTCCATTTGGTTGGTTTTGCCCCCGGGGTACTTTATTTTTGGCATCTTTTAAAATAAACCAATCAAACAAATGACAAAAGTAGGTATCAATGGATTCGGACGTATAGGCCGCCTTGCTTTCAGGGCCGCAATCAATCGTAAGGATATTGAGATTGTTGGAATCAATGACATCGTGGAGCCAGCATACATGGCCTACATGCTTAAATACGACTCAACCCACGGCAAATTTGATGGTACTGTCGAGGTTAAAGATGGTAACCTTATCGTTAATGGCAAGAAAATCCGGGTTACCGCTGAAAAAGATCCTGCCAATCTGAAATGGTCTGACGTCGGTGCCGAAATCGTCATCGAATCTACCGGCCTGTTCTTAACCCAGGCTGATGGTCAAAAACATATTTCAGCAGGTGCAAAGAAAGTTGTGTTCTCTGCTCCGGCCAAGGACGATACACCAACGTTTGTTATGGGTGTAAACCACAAGAAATTAAATGCGCAGCATACGATAGTATCCAACGCTTCGTGCACGACAAACTGCCTGGCTCCGCTGGCGAAAGTACTTCATGATAACTTCGGAATAGCAGAAGGACTGATGAGCACTATTCACGCGGTAACCGCCACACAGAAAACTGTCGACGGGCCGTCTGTCAAAGATTGGAGAGGTGGTCGCGGCGCCTATCAAAATATAATTCCCTCTTCTACAGGGGCTGCGAAAGCTGTATCCCTGGTTATTCCTGAATTAAAGGGGAAACTTACCGGTATGTCGTTCCGGGTTCCTGTTGCTGACGTTTCTGTTGTTGACTTAACGGTCAGGCTGGAGAAAGCAGCTTCCTACGAGGATATCAAAAAGGCTATGAAGGACGCCAGCGAAGGAGAACTGAAAGGTATTCTTGGATATACCGAAGATGATGTTGTATCACAGGATTTCCTCGGTGATTCACGCACATCAGTATTTGACGCAAAAGCAGGGATTGCCTTAAATGACAAGTTTGTGAAAGTTGTAGGATGGTACGATAACGAATGGGGCTACTCCAGCAAACTGATTGATCTGGTTCAGGAACTTGCGAAATTTTAGTTAATCGATAATCGTTATTCGTTATTAGTTAGGGCACCGCTCGACGGGGCCTCATAGAAGCTAACATTACTCATGAATATGATACGGGGGCTGCTCAAAAGGCAGCCTTTCATAATTCTGCCAGTTTCGTTGATAGAATGGTCTTAACCCCAGCGGTGCCATTATTAAAAGCACTAAAGTGTTCGACAGGCGCTCCTTGTAAGTCGCATCGCCCCTCGGATACAGGATAACAAAATAACTTTCCACAAAAAAGATCATCGAATTATTCCCAACTTGGTACTTTCCCGTTGAGACCCGGGATTTTTTCGCGATTTTTATTTTGGAAAAGGCTACTCAGGCGAAAAAAGCGTTATATCAGCGATGGGGAATTACTACGAGATCCTGGGCATTGAATACTCCGCTAACGCGGCACAGATCCGGGCTGCGTATAAACGGAAAGCAATGCGCTTCCACCCCGATCATAACCCCGGAGCACCAGAGGCCGAGGAGATGTTTAAAATGGTAAACGAAGCCTACCATACCCTTAGTGATGCCGTCAAGAAGGCCCGATACGACGCTCAACTCAACGTTACCTATGCTACTCCAGCCGACTATCAGCGAGAGATTTACAAAATGCGATTTTATCAATGGCAAAGGATGCAGGAGCAACCTTATCGCATCGATAAAGAATATGTAAAGATCCAGGCACTCGCCTTTCTGGTATTCACGGTAATCGCCGGCTTTTGCTTCGCGCTTATTCATTCTGCGCAGTATTACTCGGACCAACAACAGAAAAGAAGGTTTCTCGCCACCACAAGAGCACTAAAACAGGTTGATACATTGTTCAACAAAGGTCAGTTTGACGAGGCATTCAAAACCATACACGATTTAAAAAAAGAAGATCCGCTGGAATATCGGTATAACTATGCGCGCGATAGCCTCGTACATGCGTTACGAACGATGGCGAATCAAAAATTCAATGCTCAGGAGTTTTCCGCCGCAGTGGGTTATTATATCACCTTGAAAAATCATGAGGACCCCGCCTCCTTTGAAACGATCCGCCAGATCTCCATGTGTCAATATTACCTGGGTAACTATAAGGAGGCAGTTAATGCCTTAAAACAACTTCACAACCTTAGACCGTACAACCTTGAGCTGGTTTATCGTATCGGTGTGCTCAACCTTGAAAAGCTCGAGAACCCTTCGGAGGCGCTTTACTACTTTAGCTATGGGAAGAAAATTTTTAAAGAGAACCTAACCGAGATATACGGCGCAGCATTTGAAGTAATAATGGACCCTAACGACGCACCTGATATTTATTTCGACATATTTGAAGCAAGAGCACGCACAAACATAAAACTCAATAATTTTGACGAAGCGGTTACAGATTGCAACTGGGCAATCTTTTTGAGGCGAGAGCGGAGTAATCCGTACCTTCTTCGCGCAACAGCAAATGATGGTCGAAAGAGTCCTGACAATATTTGTTCCGACTTAAGCAGTGCAAAAAAGCTTGGTGCAACCGGTACTGAAACATTGGCACAAAAATATTGCCGACGCGTTTCCGAAAAGGCTGATTGACTTATCAGGTCAACCCAACATTATTCTTCATCCCTTAAAGGCCGAAATATCCGGGCTGTTTTGTAAGTGGGTTTACAACCTGTATTTTTACACGACGATGACCTGTTGGGTCTGACAAACGCTAAGAGCATGAACGAAAATACACAAGAACACCTGGCATCAGTAAAGAAAAGCTACTTCAATATCCTCGCGCTTTTTCTCGGGAATGAAAAAATCGAAAGCCGCTTTTTAAGATGTCTCTTGAAATGGGGTTTCCAATTGAGTTTCAAATTGGAGGATTTGAAACAAGCGAATATCGACATTTCAGATCTGAAGTTTTTATCCATCGATGACAAGGTAGTGAAGCTCGAGGCGATATATCATCTGGTTTATATGATCTACCTTGATGAGGTTGTCGAGGATGTAGAACTTGAGGTCGCTACTATCTATGCGACTGCCCTGGGATTTAAACCGTCCGTTGTTAGCGATCTTTTTAAGTCTATCGCTACCGAACCCTTTGATGAAAGCAGAATTCGGAATGTAAGACAGGAGGTCATTGATTTCTTAAAAGTGAACGACGCCTGAACAGTCTATTGAGGCATACTCGAACCAAATTCATCTAACAGTCTGATAATTTTAGAATTACAATTCTTTCGCTCATGTAACATTTCATGGGCAAAAAGGCATGTAGCCCAGAAAAATTAAACTCCCGTGCACAATCTGGCGCGGATTAAAACCAGGATTTCATTCTCTATCGATTTTTTTGTACGGCTTGGTCAACCGTTAAATGGATGCCTACCGCGGTCAAAAGGACAATATCGGTAGGTTAAAATGCTTTACTCTCTAAAGGGAGATTCACAGTTTTTCATTTTTTTCCCCATCTGGTTTCATTGACATTTATAAATGTACCGATGTAGGATTTAGCGACATTCCGGGTTGCGAGCACCTCCGATTATTAGCGACATTTGAATCATCAACGACAACAAAACCAGAGTGACATGGCATACACTAACAACATCAACTACAGCAGCTACAAGTCAGGTTCCAAAATGAACCCAAGGTTAAGACAACTGGCAATTCTGTCACTGGTGGTGTTGGTCGGAATGATGGTTTCAATTTTCGTCAATGCGTAACTTTATAGACAAAAATATTTTTTAATCGCCTAACCTATTTTTTCAGGCCCCCCATTTTAGTGGATGTTTAGTTTTTTTGATCCCGCGCCTCCGCGGGATTTTTTTTCTATATCCAGCCAATCCCTAGCTTTAGGAATGGATTTTAGTGAAGATACGTTCTTAGCCCACCTCGCCCAAACAACTGGATCTCCTGCCCTAATTGCTGTAAGTCATGCTGAAGGTATTTACATATATGATACTGATAATAAGCGATATACGGATTTGATCTCAGGTATCGGTGTAAGTAACATTGGTCATCGCCATCCAGCCGTTATTAAGGCTATCAAGAATCAGCTGGACAAACATCTTCACGTGATGGTTTACGGCGAATACATTCAATCATCATCAAACCAGCTGGCCAGGAAATTAGCCGGCCTTTTACCGCCAAATCTTAACTGCTGCTATTTCGTTAACTCAGGAACGGAAGCGAATGAGGGAGCGCTCAAGTTGGCAAAGCGGTACACGGGTCGGACGGAACTGGTAGCATGTCGGAAGTCTTATCATGGCAGCACCCATGGATCATTGAGTGTCTCCGGCAATGAGGTAAAGAAAGGGGCATTTCGGCCCCTGCTACCCGACGTCCGGTTTATCAACTTCAATGAGCTTAGTGACCTGGATCTCATTACAGAACGAACAGCCTGTGTAATCCTGGAGACCGTCCAGGGCGATGCGGGTGTCCGTATCCCGTCCAGGGAATATATGAAAGCTTTGCGCGAGCGATGTGACAAGACAGGAGCACTCCTCATTTTAGACGAAATCCAGTGTGGTATGGGACGAACGGGAACACTTTTCGCCTTTCAGCAATATGGGATCGCACCAGACATCCTTACCGTTGCAAAAGCTTTTGGCGGAGGCTTGCCGATAGGGTCATTTATCTCTGACCGTCAAATTATGGCGTGCCTTAGCCACGACCCAATACTAGGTCACATAACGACTTTTGGCGGCAACCCGGTCTGCTGCGCGTCGGCGTTAGCCACCTTACAAGTTCTTGAGGAAGAAAATCTCATTGAGCAGGTGGAGGATAAGGGCAAGCTATTTGAATCACTACTCAAACATCCCAGAATTAAAGAAGTCAGGAGAATTGGACTGATGTTCGCCATCGACTTTGAATCAGCCGAAATCGTTAACCGGATCGTGCACAAGGCAAAAGAACTCGGCGTTATATGCTATTGGTTTTTATCCCACCCCTATAGTTTTCGTATTGCTCCACCGCTTACAATAAGCGTTAAAGAGATTGAGGAGTCGTGCGAAACCATTTTGACGGCCATCGATAATATCTAAATTCGTTTATGTACCACAAACCGTTTGACCGACTCGATTACATTTATAAGATACTCGTTGTCACTGCGCTTTTGATTGCGGCCGCAATATTAGCAAGTGACCTTGTTGTACCGCTTGCGTTCGCCGGGTTTTTATCGATTGTAATGCTTCCCATGGTTAAGAGACTGGAAAGGCGCCGGCTAGGCACTGCGTTGTCCATAACAGTCGTTTTGTTGGGCACTGTCGTGATCATGAGCTTGTTAATGTGGATCGTTATAAACCAGATCGTGAACCTGGTGGCTGACCTCCCTAACCTTCAATCGAAGTTTGTTCTTTTCATCGGTGAAGCGAGTGGCAAGCTGGAGGAGGATTTCGGGATTAGCGTCGCAGAGCAAAATAAGTTTGTCGGGGAATTTGTCAGGACTGTGGGAACTTACCTTGGCAACGTTTTGATATCTACCGGGAATACGCTGTCGACACTCATTCAAATACCGATCTACATTTTCCTGATATTAATCTATCGTGACAAGTTCAAAGAATTCTTTCTAAGCCTTCTCCCTCACGATAATGAGTTTACGTGGAAGACGGATATGGAGCGTGTGGTGCAGGGATATATCTCAGGTCTAACCTGGGTTACGCTTATTATTGCCGCGTTAAACAGCATCGGACTGTTGGCACTCGGTATCGATCACGCTATCTTTTTTGGTATTCTTTCCGGAGTTCTAACTATCATCCCATATGTAGGTATAATAATCGGTGCACTATTTCCGGTGATTATGGCGCTTATTACCAAAGACAGCATCTGGTACGCTGTTGGTGTAATCATAGTGTTTTCGGTAGTTCAATTTTTGGAAGGCAATTTCATTACACCTCGCATCACCGGGTCCAAAGTCAGTATCAATGCATTGGCCGCAATTGTGGCATTGGTAATTGGCGGAAAGATATTGGGAATCGCGGGTATGATCCTTTCTATTCCTGCGATCGGCGTGTTAAAAATCGTCCTATCACATTCGGAGCATCTGAGACCATTTGTAATTCTTTTAGAAGATAAAGATCCGGCAACACCCGTACGCCCCAAAGTTGATCCGGTAGAGCAGCCGGTGAAGGAGATGGGTGTTGGGGGTAAGGAAGAGGTATAGGTTATAAGATTGTGAGGTAAAGGCGTGCCCTTGCTGCGAAAGCTATGCCGGTCACATCTTTTCAATAACGATATTATGATTCGTATAAATGCAGATATCGGCGGCGATGTTCAAACTTTCCCGTACGATCTCCTCGGCTGTAAGGTGGGCAGCATGCTTCTTCAAAGCAAGTGCTGCTGATTGGGCATACATAGCACCCGATCCTATTGCCGCCACATGATTGTCAGGCTCCAGAACATCACCATTGCCCGAAAGTACCAAAACTTCATCCTTGTTCGCTGTAATTAACATCGCCTCGAGCCTTCGAAGGAACCGATCCATGCGCCAGTCTTTTGCCAGTTCAATAGCCGCCCGTTTCATGTTTCCACCATACGTATTAAGCTTTTCT
>CAMLER010000283.1 GCA_946478915.1 uncultured Chryseolinea sp. | reverse complement strand
ACTGCCGAATTATTTTGAATATCTGTCAATGAACGGTACCTTTAAGAGGTCACTAGTATTTGAAATGAAGACTATTATCCTGGCTGCAGTAGTTTGTATGATGTTTAGTTGTAAATCTTCGTTGCCAGATGAATGTCGCGAGCAAATAAAAGAGAATTGTATGTGTACACAGCAATACGATCCGGTTTGCGGTTGCAACAATAAGACATATGGAAACGCCTGCACTGCGGAATGTAACGGTATCACAAATTATGTGGAAGGGGAGTGTGCGGATTCGCCAGAGTCCTGACGTTGGCCAAACAGCATAACGACGAATAGAAATCCAAAGATGACTGGTAAACAAATCGGTGACGTGAATCACAGGCTTTTCTGAAACCGGCAGGGAGGTGGTACGTTCCATAAGTCAAATCGTAGGCGTGAAAAGTCTAAAATTCTGAAATGATATTTTTGCGTCTAGACAAACGTTATATACCATGGTAAAAGAAATGACCATCGACCCGAATGGCAATTCGCATCTACTTGCAAACATTCGAATGATCTGCGATCCTCCTTTGGATGTGATCATAACGTATGAGCTATTCTATTGGTCGGCGCGTAAGCCTGAACGAAAAAAATTGTTGGTTGAATTTGGAACTAACTTTCAGGATCATGATGATTTTTTTTGGTTGATCAACCCGGATAATCCATCGGAGGGCCTTTCTTCGCATGAAGGTCGTGTCATTCATATCGAAGCGATCGCCAACAGTATCCGCGAAACGGAAGCTGAGTTCTCTATCGCATTGGAACTTTATCAGGAGAATGATCATGTTGTAAATGGCAAAACACCGGTTGATGTTCTGATTTCAGAACCGAAAAGAATCAATGTTTTCAGTGGTGATCAGTTTGTTACCCTTCGGGCCATAATTAAAACACATCCATGAGAATAGTATTTCTGTTGCTTTTAATTGTTGGTGTATGCCACCGCGGTTTTAGCCAGTCGCGGCCGGAAGTTGATGATCTTCTTTTGGATTTCGCCGTACCAGACATGCCAGCGTTTAAAGCGCTTGGGTCCGATCCAAGTACTATTCTCCGTCCCTCAGACATCAAAAAATTTGGTGTCATGATGAGCGCCTTCCGTTCAGAAGGATCAACTGTTATCCCTAAATCATTTAGCCTCGAAGCTGCTCCGTGGAAATTGCTGAAAGGGAATTGGACCATTGATGATTACCGGTCGAAAACTATTAACCGGTTGCTTTATAATTCCAGCCTCAGCCTTGGCACTGTAGGCGGCGGTGAAGATAATATTGCACGGAACGTTTCTGTGGGTTTTCGGACATCGTTGATCAGTAAAAAAGCAGACATTATTCGAAGTCCGGTTGTTGATAAAATCTATAACGAACAACGCGGTGTGCTACACGAAAGGAATGCTGTTAAAGAGCAATGGGCTGCTGATAAACAATATGACCCAGCCTTGCTAACCGATGAGCAGGAAGCAGAATTCGACGAGTTTTGGGTCGAATATGCAGCAGCATCAAACATCTACACAAATACTGCGTCATATGTTTCGGCTTTTAATGCTGAAAACTGGAACGGAACCAGGCTAGACCTGGCCGTGGCATGGGTTGGTGCCTCCCCTGATTCATTAGTAAAGAATGTTCACTCCGATAATTTTTTAATTTGGGCCACTGCAGCTATAAAGCCGGGAAAGAATAACGATCATGGCCAGCTTCTGATTGGTGTAAACTTCCAAAGGCCTCGCACCGAAATCGGAGAAAGTAAACCGAATTCCACTTTTACCGGGAATCTTAGATATTATGAAGGAAATAAGAATTTCAAGGGATTTCTCGAGTTTCAGTACAGCACCGAAAGGCAAACAAAAATCGAAAAAGGGCTTCTTAATGTTGGTGCTGAGCTCCGCGTCAGAGGTGAATTTTGGATTGTGTTTTCCGCAGGTGTTGACGACATTTTTCAGGAAGAGTCGGGTTCTGCCTTCGTTTCAAGCGTTGACATACGTTATGCTTTTAACCGCAAGCAAGATTGACATTTTCGGATGTCTTTAAAAAATCCATCAACGGTTGAAGACTATGCGTAAAATGTCAGAAGTTTACGAATGGTAAACATTCTGCCATACAAAACGCTTATGAAAACAGTATCAATTCTTTTTGCAATGATATTCACCTTCGGAACCGTAATTGCCCAGACCAAGATCAGCGATTTTCATTTGCTGATCGGAACTTACGCTAATGAGGATAAGTCAAACGGCATTCATGTCTACCGATTCAATGGTGAAACTGGTTCCGTTGAAGAATTGGGTGATCCGACACCTCTTTTAAATTCGTCGTACCTGGCTATTAGTAAAGATAGAAAAAATGTTTACGCTGTCGGCGAAGGTGGACCGGGTAGTGTAAATGCGTATTCATTCGACGCGGCAAATGGAAAACTTAAGTTCCTTAACAGTATACCTTCCGAGGGACCATGTTATGTCTCCGTGGATAACCAAAAGAAATTTGTATTTGCCGGAAATTATGGTGGGGGAAATGTAGTTTCGGTAGGCCTCAATCCTGACGGCTCCTTTCGCACTGATGAGGTCCAGAAAATTCAGCACGAAGGAAAAAGTGTAGTCACCGATCGGCAGGAAAAGCCGCATGTCCACTCCGTTGTTTTATCGCCTGATGATCGGTATCTTCTTGTTCCGGATCTTGGTGTTGATAAAGTTTATCAGTATAAAGTAGACGTATCCAGAAAAGAAGCGCTGACGCCCGCCTCTGTACCATTTACAACGGTGAAGCCAGGCGGCGGGCCGCGTCACCTGACGTTCCACCCCAATGGTAAGTTTGCCTATCTCGCGCTGGAACTTGTTGCGGACGTCGCTGCCTTTGATTACAAGGATGGAAAGTTGGACTTAAAGCAGACTATTACCATGATAGAGCCGGGATTTAAGGGAAAAGTGTCGGCGGCAGACATCCATACTTCACCTGATGGAAAGTTCCTATATGCATCAAACAGGGGAGATGCAAACCAGATTGTAATTTACGCCATAGGAAAGGATGGAAAATTATCCCTGGTCGGTCATCAGTCGGTACTGGGAAAGACTCCCCGAAACTTCGCGATCGACCCGACGGGTAACTTTCTGCTCGCAGCAAATCAGAACACGAATGATGTAGTGATTTTTAAACGTGATCGCAAAACAGGCATGCTTACACCAACTGGAAAGAAAATTAGTGTCGACAAGCCGGTATGTTTGAAATTTGCAGAGGTTGAAAAATAGGCAGCACTCCTTGCATTCCTAATTCCAGATCGTGAGGATCTTAATATCTTTCGAATCAGGTGCAGACCACAAGTTAAAATCGTTCACGATTGCTTGATAACTCTCCTGCCTGGTGATATATGAAGAAACATTAAATTTCTTTTGACGGAGCACATTCATAACAAACTCAAAATCCTCTCTGGTCGCATTCCGGCTGCATAATAGGGAGGCTTCCTTCCGATGAATGGTCGGATTATGAAATGTGAGCGGCCCGTTGGTCAGACCTACGAAGACGATCGTGCCACCATGTCTCATATAGTCAACAGTTGATTCGATAACACTTTTTTTCCCGGTCGCATCGAATACAACATCATAAAGATTTCCGCCTGATACTTCCCTAAGTTTTTCCAAAGGCGATTGTAACGCGTTTATAACGACGTCGGCGCCGAATTTTTCTTTTGCCAGGTTCAAACGATGTTCATTGGTATCGATTGCAGTTACTCGCACACCAATGTATTTGGCCAGCTGGATGAGTCCGATACCAATTGGACCGCACCCAATCACAACTATGTCTTGATCCTTCGTAACGCGACTGCGACGAAGGGCATGCGCTCCGATGGAAAGAGGCTCAACAATAGAGATTTCCTCGACTGAAAGATCATTTGCAGGGATGAGCAAACGATCGGGAACCGAAATCACCTCTTGCATACCACCGTCGGTGTGTACACCAAGTACTTTTAAGCGCTCACAACAATTCGTCTGACCAGCAGCGCACGCCTGGCATTGCTGGCAATTGATATAGGGGATGATGACAACCCGGTCTCCAACGCTTAACGCGGCCGTTGATTCTCCTGTGTCAACAACTTCTGTAGCCAGCTCATGTCCGAGGACCCGGGGATAGTCAAAAAATGGCTGATTCCCCTGGTAGGCATGCAAGTCTGTTCCGCATATCCCTACCGCTTTTACCTTTAAGAGTACACTCCCGACTGACGGTGTGGGGAACTCCTTTTCATCCAACGCTAAACGACCCGGCTGTTCGAGACGAATGTATTTCATGATTTATTCATTAATTAACAATGATATGAAATGTAATATACAAGTAGTGTTTGCCTTATATAATTTTCAACCTGAATATCACCATAATAGGTCCTTGGCATTTAACGGCTATAAAAACAGATTACCTGATCATTCTGGGCATTTGACTGGCACATACCCTAGTTTTCTTAACTTTATCAAAATTCTACTATGGGTGTAAAGGTTATTCTTACCGGTGCTACGGGTATGGTCGGGGAAGGTGTTCTTCACGAGTGTCTGCAGCATCGGGATATCGATAAGGTTCTTATTATCAACCGAAGGCCGTCCGGCATCACCCATCCGAAACTTCAGGAGATTGTTCATGCAAATTTTTTTGATTTATCTTCTATAGAAAGTGAGTTGTCAGGATACGATGCCTGTTTTTTTTGTATGGGCGTGTCATCGATCGGGATGAAGGAAGGTAAGTACTACCATCTCACATTTTCGTTAACGATGAATTTTGCACGAACACTGCTGGCTATTAACCCTGGATCAGTATTCTGCTATGTTTCCGGGTCCGGAACAGATAGCTCAGAGGTTGGGAGATCAATGTGGGCAAGGATAAAGGGAAAGACGGAAAATCACTTGATCCTTTTGGGCTTCCGTGATGCCTACATGTTTCGTCCCGGGCTTCTTTTTCCAACGCCGGGCCTTAAGAACACACTAAAGATGTATCGCTATATCAATTGGGCGTATCCAACGCTGCGACGTTTCTTTCCGAAGTATGTGTGTACGCTTAAGGAATTGGGCCTTGCAATGATCCATTGTACAACTAAAGGCTTCGAAAAATCTGTATTGGAAGTCTATGACATTGTCGATATGTCAAGGTGAAACTCTCACCTATTCAAATCAATTCCAATGCCTTCCGGCAAAACTCAACGCATGCAGTTACTTCTTTCACCGCATCTGAATCGTCAGGCTCTGTATATTCCATTTCAATCGTAGCCGGAAATTTCAGTTTGTTTTTTCGCATCAATTGAAGCACTGACACGATGGGGGTGTCTCCCTCGCCCCATGGCATGTTATCCCCTCCGTTGTCCTTGGACTTCCGGTCTTTGATGTGCATGCTGTAAATGCGGGAGTGTTTCGCATGGATTAACGGAATCGGATCAAATCCGGCAGCCACATAGTGCCCTATGTCACAGTTCAACCCATTATACTTCGATTGGGAAAGAGCTTCATCCCATGCGGTAAAAGTTTGTTGTAAATGACCATGATACCCCACACCAATCTTGTGCCTTAGCGCAATGTCCCCCAGGCGTTTACTTTGGGCAGAATTCGAGGGAATTTCTACAGTGACGTGACTGGCCCCCAACGCTTTGGCTGAACGAAAAGCATAATCTATTTCGGCATCGGAATTTTTTTCACCTAAAGCCCCTGGTTTCCAGGCATAAATAGAGACGCCTGCGCTGTTGTACATTTTTTTAAGTGCCACAAATTTATCCATTGATACGGATGAGCGCCATGCTGCGATTTCTTTGGACTTCTGTTCTTGTTCTGCTTGCTCCTCTGGCGTTCGTTGCGGCCGCGGTCCCGGTGTAAATATTCGTGGCTCGGTGTCGGTATGGGGTGCTCCGGCAAACGCTTCTCCTGTATTCCCCATTAACTCAACAGCGCTGATATTACAATCCACACAATACTTAAGAACTTGCTCCGCATTGCATGGCAAGCTGCGAAATGAATACGAAATTACACCGATTTGGACTCCGTTAAACTTTGAATTTGGTTTTCCTAAATTCCTTATTATGGCAGGTGCACCGATAACAGGTGAACCGACCAGGGAAAATGCGGTCACTGCCGCTGTTGATCTACCAAGGAATGCCCGGCGTGAAATGGGTTGGGTGCTGATTTTCATAGGTTGCAGGTTAAGAAATTTGATGGTTCTCCATCGACGTTCCTTCAAGTTAATATTTCCAACAGATATTAAGCAATTGAAATTGTCCCACGTCGAATGTAAAGGACGGGAGCGGCTAAAACAGATTGTAGCCTTGGTCTATTCCATCATCATCAGGAGGCTCCTAGCGGAGCCTGCGCCCTTAACCCTGTATTGTGCTACAAACAGGAGGCTCCTAGCGGAGCCGGTGTTCTGATTTGAAATTGTGCCTGAGGGATAATACAAAAAAACACTGGGCTACTGAGAGCCTGCGCCCGAATTCTCTGCAAATACTGAAGGAGAATTTTGATCTTCACTTAAAGATGGATCAAACTTTCCGATACTCTTCGCTCCTTTAAGGAGCGCCCTGTTTGTAGCACAAAAGAAGCTGCGTGCAACAAGGGCTCCATAGGAGCCACGTGTTATTTTAAGAATTTTCCATTGTCGTTTTACAATCGAGTCGGTGACACCGTTATCAGGAGGCTCCTAGCGGAGCCGGTGTTCTGATTTGAAATTGTGCCTTATGCCTATAAACCCTACTAAGGGACCGTCTCCCCGAGGTCTCCAAGCGCCGAGAATTTTCGAG
>CAMLER010000282.1 GCA_946478915.1 uncultured Chryseolinea sp. | reverse complement strand
TCTTTTTGGAACTTTTTCTTTTGGGTGAGCAAAAGAAAAAGTGGATAGGTACAACTACCTTATCAATCAATGATAACAGAATTAAGTAGCTGAAAAATTAGATAGGCTCCGTGTTGCTTGCACTTACTTATCAAAGAAGCACGACGTTTAAGCCAATACCAGTGCGTCTCAACTTTTTGCATTGTTATCAGGCCTTAGTAACATATCACTTCTATTTCTACAGCCCCTGACTGCGGCCAACTACGAGACCTTTGCTTGAATGTTTCACCTTTTCATGAACAAATTTTTGATGAAACAATTTTTCACGCTTGGAGTATAAGCAGCCATAACCTTTAACAAATGAAAAAATATTTGCTTGGCAGTTTGTTAGCAATTGCCTTAACATCGAACGTTGTTGCACAGGAATATCGGATAGTCACCACTGTTGAATCAATTGTACCTATGGGTATCGGCCGTTCTCGAATGGTTGACCATAAAAACTCCGAGGACTACAAACCGCTCACAACAGAAAGAACAGACGGAAAAAAATCCGACCAGGGAGATGTCAAGCGCGAAGACGTTAAGATTGAAAACTTTGAAGAAACCAAGTTGTTGAACTTCTTTAGTATCGCCGGGATCAACTTTCAAAACATATCGTCGAATGACGCAGTTGTGTCTTCAAAATTGACTGAAATGGCGCAGGGCGGCTGGGAGCTTGTTTTCGTTACCAGCGGCGTCGAAAGCGATGCCGGCGAAAGAGATGGGAGCGGTATTTTTATTACCCGATACGTATTCAAACGGTCCGCAGCACAAGCAGCCCAAACTTCGCAGGCAGGACAATAAAAATCTGCCAACCTGGCACCCTTCCCTTCTGGAATAACTTTTGAAAGCCCTGCACCAGCGCAGGGTTTTTTGTTATTTGCCCCGCAGTATTAACCTTTAACCTGAAAAAGATACAATATGGCAGCCGTAAAAGAGAAGGGTAGCATTTCCATTCACACCGAGAACATCTTTCCCATAATCAAGAAATTCCTTTATTCTGATCATGAGATCTTCCTTCGCGAACTAGTGAGCAATGCAGTTGATGCCACTCAAAAGCTGAAAAAGCTTGCTTCCATGGGTGTTTTTGCCGGAGAATTGGGTGACCTCACCATCGAAGTAAAATTCGACAAAAAGAAAAAAACCATCTCTGTGCTCGACAAGGGAATAGGGATGACCGCCGAAGAAATCAAGAAGTATATCAACCAGATCGCTTTTTCAGGAGCTACCGAGTTCGTGGAAAAATTCAAAGACAAAGGGGACGCAAAGGACATCATAGGACGATTTGGCCTGGGTTTCTATTCAGCGTTTATGGTCGCTGACAAGGTCGAACTAATTTCAAGGTCCTATACCGTGGAGGAAGATGATGCCGCGCGCTGGGTTTGCGATGGCTCGACCGAATTTGAATTAACCGACGCCAGGAAGAAGGAACGCGGTACGGAAGTTATTCTCCATATCAATAAAGATTCTGAGGAATTCCTGGATGAATATCGACTAAAAGGTATACTGGAAAAGTATTGTAAGTTCCTTCCGGTAGAGGTCAAGTTTGGTACAAAGGATGAAAGCGTCGAGGATGGCGTTGACAAAGACGGTAAACCAAAATACAAGACTGTTACTAAAGATCGGATTATCAACAATCCTTCGCCGCTTTGGACAAGATCTCCAAAAGAATTAAAGGATGAAGACTATCTGAAGTTTTACAAAGAACTATATCCATTTTCTGAAGATCCACTTTTCTGGATTCACCTGAACGTTGATTATCCATTCAACCTTACGGGTATACTCTACTTCCCTAAGGTGAAAAACGATTTCGAAATTCAGAAGAACAAAATCCAGCTTTATTCGCGTCAGGTGTTTATAACCGATGAGGTAAAGGATGTTGTTCCCGATTTCCTGATGATGTTGCACGGCGTGCTGGATTCGCCCGATATCCCTCTTAACGTTTCACGAAGCTATTTGCAGAGTGATGCGAACGTCAAAAAGATCAGCCAGCACATAACGAAAAAGGTTGCCGATAAACTGTCAGACCTTTTCAAAAAGGATAGAAGTGATTTTGAAAAGAAGTGGGATGACATCAACATCTTTGTAAAGTATGGCATTATCAGCGACGAAAAATTTTATGATAAAGCGAAGGATTTTTCGCTGTTGAAAAATGTGGATGGTCAATATTTTACTTTCGAGGAGTACCGCGAAAAAGTGAAGGTTAACCAGACAGACAAAAACGACAGCGCGATCTATTTATATTCATCGAACGCCGGCAAACAAGACAGCTTTATTCAAGCTGCTAAAAGCAAAGGATATGACGTGTTACATTTTGACGGTGTGCTCGATAGCCACTTTATAAACACGCTTGAACAAAAACTCGAGAAGACGCAGATCAAACGGGTAGATAGCGAAACACCGGACAAGCTCATTGAAAAGGATCAAAAATCCGAGAGCGTGCTCAGTACGGAAGAACAAGAACAGGTGAAGACTTTGTTTGAAAAAGCTATCAATAATAAAAATATGACACTGGAAGTGGAGGCTATGTCACCTGACGAGTTACCGGTTGTCATAACGATGAGTGAGTTCATGAGAAGAATGAAAGACATGGCCAAGCTTGGAGGCGGTGGATATGGCTTCATGGGCACAATGCCTGATACTTATAACGTCGCCATTAACGGTAACCATGCGATAGTTCAAAAAATACTAAAAGCCGAAACCGAGGATTTGAAGATCACACTTGCAAAACAGGCCTACGACCTGGCGCTTCTCTCTCAGAATATGTTGACAGGAGCTGATTTGACAAATTTCATTAAACGCAGCGTATCCCTTGCAGGGCAGTAAGGAGACTATAAAGTGCTAAGGAATAGGGAATAGGTCGCCAGTATCCCTATTCCTTAGCAGTTATTGCCCCATCCTTTATCAATAGGGTTTTAAACCTTACACGCGAAATCCTATCCGGATTCCCTAAGCAATATTTTTTAGGTAACTTCGTTCTCGGTTTCAACATTATGCGTTTGAAGATACTTTTCTTATTGTTCGCAGTTGCATTAGCACCGACACTCCTGGCACAAGAGGGCGATCAGGAAGAACAACGTTTTACCATAGATACACCTGCCAATCTTGATTTTAAGAAGGAGGAAGACCCTGTTAGTGAAAAGAAAAAGAAAAAGGTAAAGAAAAAGGTCTATTACGGTATAAAAACAAAAAAGGGTTTTACGCGAAAAGGTGATGGAAACCGGATAACTTATGAGCTCTTCTACTATCTGAAGCATTCGGAAAAGCCTCAGACTTTTGTGCGTGATATTTATTGGTACGACTTCACACGTCGTGAAATCCGGAAAACTACAACATTCGATCCCGCTAAAGGGGTCTTGTTACATGGACCGTATGAAAAGAGACAAGGCGACGTGGTTCTCGAAACAGGTATTTTTTACAAAGGCACACGACACGGACGTTGGATGAAATATAATCGTGATAGCACCCTTGTCGATAAAGACCGCTATTACCGGGGATGGCCAAAAGAGTCGCTCGTTTCTTATTATGATCCACAGGAAAGAACCAGGATGAAGGAGATGACTCCCATTGAATATGGTGAGAAAGAAGGCTATTATTATTTCTTTCACGAAAATGGAAAAGTCGCGGTACAGGGCGAATACCAGTGGGACGAAAAGGTAGGGGACTGGACCGAGTATTATCCGAGTGGACGGCGTAAGAAAATCGTTACCTATTCCAAAGAACCCTTCGATGAATCCGTAAAGCCTTATGTTAAGGCCGAATGGAACGATAAGGGAAAGGAATTGTACCGGAACAACAAGATGGCCTCGCGGTGATTGGAAATCTGAATGCCAACGGCGCGATGGAACCAGAAATTGCGAATAAACCACATCCATTGTTGTAACTCCGGCGACTGTCGGCACTGTACCCCGCCCGTTAGTTGCCAGAAGAGTCAACTCCAGCAGCATAAGTTGCGTTATACTTCCAGTCGGCTGAACAACTTTAATTATTTAATAGCCCGAATAGGAACGCTGTCATGACGACCTGTGCTTTCGGGTCTTCGTGTCGATAATCCGTCAAAATATTCCATTATGATCCCTGATAAGCAAACAATAGACGCTGCACATCACCGAATAGCAGAACACATTATTCGCACGCCTGTACTGCGATCATCCGCCATCGACGAACTGGCCGGTTGCCAGCTATATTTTAAGTGTGAAAACTTACAAGTGATCGGCGCTTTCAAGGCAAGAGGAGCGATAAACGCCGCTTTATCATTATCCCCCGAAGACCGGCAAAAAGGAATTGCTGCCCACTCTTCGGGAAATCATGCTCAGGCAGTGACCCGAGCCGCAAAAATCTTAGGGATCAAGGCTTACATTGTAATGCCGAACAATTCCTCGATGATTAAAAGAAAGGGCGTAGAAGAACTTGGGGGTGAAATATCCTTATGTGAACCCAATCAGAAAGCACGCGAGGAAACAGTCAAAGAAATAATCAAAAAGACAGGCGCAACCGAAATCCATCCTTTCAACAATTACGATGTTATTGCCGGACAGGCCACAGTGGCGAAAGAACTATTGGATGAAGTACCTGATTTAGATGTTGTCGTCGCTCCGGTTGGTGGCGGAGGACTCCTCAGTGGCACAGCACTCACGGTGAAATATTTTTCGCCTGGCGCATACGTTATTGGTGCCGAGCCCGCGGGTGCAGATGATGCCTTTAGATCCATGAAGTCGGGAAAGATTGAACAAACACAGAACACTTCAATTGCTGACGGCCTGCTCACTACCCTTGGTGAAAAGACTTTTAATATTATTCAGAAAGAAGTAAAGGAGATTATCACAGCAACCGACAAGGAAATCATTTCGGCAATGCGACTTGTGTGGGATAGACTAAAAATTATTATCGAACCTTCTGCGGCGGTTCCTATGGCCGTAGTGCTAAACTCACGCGAAAAATTTTATGGGAAGAAAGTGGGAATAATTTTTTCCGGGGGAAACGTCGACCTCGAAAAGATCTGCGAAATGTTTGCCAGCTGATCAGTTATTCTTTTTGAATTGATCGAACCTGGAGGGTATCGTCTTCTTCGGAAAAACATTATTTCTGATCTCAACATCGGCAAGTTCGAAATTCGGATCCAGTACAATATTCGTCACCTCCTTTTCCTTTATGAAAACCTTGCTTACCTGATATTCATTCGTTCTCCAGATCTCTGCAGGAATTCGTTCAATTTCCTTTGACCCGTCCGTGAACGTCCATTCAATAACCAGCGGGGTAACAAGACCACCCAGATTTCTAAATGTTATCTCGTAGATATTTTTGCCTTCCAGCTTCTGCCGGATACTATTATCATCGATCCGGCTTCTGAATTCGCCTTGCAGAATTTGTGGTGTATTGAGCACCGTAAATTCGTTTGGACCCTCGCTGAAATCATTACCATTATTATTGTTTGAAGTTTCCGACTCCAGGTCGCCTCGTTTAACCTTTGGGTTTTTTCTTTCGGGATCAACAGTTGTTGACTTTAGTCTAAACCACTTTACCGCATGTAAGTCGACGTCTACATGGTCCGTTGTAAAGAACCACCCGCGCCAGAACCAGTCGAGATCAACAGCGGAGGCATCCTCCATAGTTCTGAAAAAATCAGCCGGGCCGGGGTGCTTAAAAGCCCACCTTTGCGCGTATTCCTTAAGGGCTTGATCGAATAACTCGGGGCCCATCACCGTTTCGCGAAGTATGGTAAGTGCTGCGGAAGGTTTCGTGTAGGCATTGGATCCAAATTCCGACGGTCGCACGTTATCGGACGAGGTCATGATTGGCCTCATTTGACTCTTTTCACCCCGCATGTACGGGATGATTCCCTTGGGAGTACCATGCGTACCAAAAAGCTCGGGGTAGCGAAGTCGCGTAGTTTCTTTTTCCAGAAAGGTGTTGATTCCCTCGTCCATCCAAGACCATTGGCGCTCGTCGGAGTTTACAATCATGGGAAAGAAATTATGCCCGATCTCATGAATTACAACTTGTACAAGTCCCGTTAATGTTGCTTTGGAATAGGTTCCATCCTTCTTGGGTCGTTCTCCATTAAAGCAAATCATGGGATATTCCATTCCCTGATGAGCCGTATGGACGGAATAAGCAACCGGATACGGATAATCGAATGTTCGCTCGGAGTAAATCTCCAGCGCGTTCTTTATAGCTTTGGTTGATTCCCTCTCCCAAAGTGGATTCGCTTCCCTCGGATACAGTGACTGAGCAAGAACCGTAGAGGTGCCAATTTTAACGGCTTGTGCGTCCCAGATAAATTTTCTTGAAGAAGCGAATGCGAAATCTCTAACATTTTCGGCGTAGAATTCCCAGGTCGCCTTCTTTGACGATTTCGATTTTTCTTTCTGGGTGGCCTCCTTCTGATTCACAATAAAAACAGGCGCGTCATATGTCTTCTTTGCCTTCTCAAAACGCTCCAACTGTTCCTTTGATAATACTTCCTTTGCATTTTGAATTGTACCAGTAGCCCCTACTATGTGATCCGATGGTACAGTAATGCGCACACGATAATTTCCAAAAGTAAGCGCAAACTCTCCCTGTCCCAGAAATTGTTTGTTTTGCCATCCTTCATTATCATCGAATACGCACATTCTTGGAAACCATTGCGCACACGTATAAACGTAGTTCCCGTCTTCCGGAAAAAATTCATACCCGCCGCGTCCATCGAAAACCTGTCTGTTCGATTCCGCATACGACCACTCAATGGAAAACGAAAACTTTTCACCTTTTTTCAAC
>CAMLER010000281.1 GCA_946478915.1 uncultured Chryseolinea sp. | reverse complement strand
GTAATTTCTTCAGAGTGCACCTTTGAGAAAGCAAGCGATGCTATTTTTTCTGAGTATCGGTTAAATAAGTGAGTAAAAGCCTGCTCATCGTCTTTTCTTATCAACGACAACAGTTCTTCGTCACTATGGTCTTGGAATGGGTTCAAGGGAAATTTAATCAACGTTATGGAAATATTATCACAAAGTCAATCGGTTGCGATGTCGTAAATTCTTTTAGAAAATGACTGAAACGCTTTAGTCTCGTTGGTGACTTGTTCGACTATTGCAATATGATGTCAGAAAAGGACTTTGATAAAACTCTTAAGCGCTACTTGAAAGGCCAGGCTACCGAGGAAGAAGTGAAATGGATTGAAAAATGGTATTCGTCGCTGGAGATGTTGAACCATTACCCTGAACTCAACGAATTTCAAAGAAGAAAAATTATCGATGGAAGTTTCAAGAAAATCCAGAACAGAATAAGAGGAGGGAAAGCAAAAACGGTGCAGTTGTGGCCGGCGTTATCCGCAGCAGCTGCGGTGATCCTTTTAGCGGTTGCCTTTATATTGAGTTATACGCATCAACCGAGTCCACGGAATGAAGAAATTTCAGTAGTTGAAACTGTCAACGGCGAAATAAAAAACGAAACTTCCCTTGTAAAGCATATCGTGCTTTCAGACTCCACACGCATATCCCTTGAACCAGAAAGTTCAATTCGAATTGCCACTGATTTCAACCAGACGGACCGTAAAATTTTTCTTACTGGAGAAGCTTTTTTTGATGTGAGCCACGACCGGTCAAAACCTTTCTATGTGGACGCAGGCGATGTTGTGACAAAAGTTTTGGGTACAAGCTTCAGAATCCGGGCATTCAATTCGGATAACAATATTACGGTAGCTGTTAAAACTGGAAAGGTCGCCATTCAAACCCGGGCTGACAAAACAGAAAATAAAAAAGAGCAAAACGTTATACTGCTTGCCAACCAACAGGCGACTTACTCCAGGGCCCAAACAAGCATATCAAAAGAGCTTGTTGAAATACCTCAAGCGCTTAAACCGGAAGAGGAGGTAAGAAGAAAGCTGAAGTTTGAAGCCGCGCCATTCACAGAGGTTATCGATGCCTTGGAGGACATTTATGGTATTGAAATTAAATTTCAGGATGATGTTTTTGAAAGATGCAAAGTGACCACCACCTTCAACGATAGTGGTATTTACAGCAGGCTCACTATCATTTGCAAGGCTATAGGTGCTTCTTATAGTCAACAAGATGGTGTAATTGTAATAGTTGGAAAGGGATGTCAATAATTAATTATAGTAGCCCATGGAGAATTCTACGTAAGTGTAAAAAAACAAAGCCGAGATGTTCGACCATCAACGGCTTTGGTTAAATTCTGCATCCACTGATTCTGGATGCAATCTGATTCTTGTCCGATTTGAAACAAAAACCTTTTTAAAACTATGAAAAAACATAGATGGGATCAATATGTATTTTTTCTAATTATGAAAATATCCTTGGTACAGTTTATTATCGCGATCACCTTCGGATCATTGGTTTGTGCTGCCGATTCCCGCGGGCAAGAGATTCTCGATAAAAAAGTGTCTCTGGACGTCAAGAACAGGAAAATACATTTTATCCTTTCCTCCATTGAAGACCAAACTTCGATCGTTTTTAATTACAGTTCAAACCTCAAGCAGACTGAAAACAGAGTTTCGATCTCTGTTGACAGCGCAAGGTTAGAGGAGGTGTTGCAGAAGTTGTTTACCTCTGGCGTATCCTGGGAGGTTTTAGATGACGAAGTGGTTCTCCACCCTACAGAAGTTGAAGAAGCTGCCTTAAAATTTGATGTCGCAGTTCAGGTAAGTGGTAGTGTGGTTGACGAGAGCGGGCTAGCCGTGCCGGGTGTAAACGTTATTGAGAAGGGAACGACCAACGGTACGGCCACAGACTCACAAGGAAAATACATCCTTTCTGTAGCCGACGAAAATTCAGTTTTGGTTTTTTCGTTTATTGGCTATCGTCAAGAAGAACGAATTGTCGGTACTCAAGCCACAATCAACATCACCTTGACACCTGATGTCAACACCCTTTCGGAGGTGGTTGTAATTGGTTATGGTGAACGTGATAAAAAAGATTTAACAGGATCGATTTCCTCTCTTAACTCCAAGGAGCTCAATAATGAAGTTCGGATGACACCAGAGCTTGCTATGCAAGGCAAGATGGCTGGTGTATTTGTTTCTAACCCTGGTTCTGATCCAAATGCACGGCCTACTATAAGAATTCGCGGTGTAAGTTCACTTGGTTTTAATGACCCCCTTTATGTTATCGACGGTGTCCCGATCACGGAGGGAGGCGCCGGAAGCAGTGTTGACAGGGTGCAGGATTTGCGCGGACCGGTAAACATTATGAATATGATTAACCCAAACGACATTGAATCGATATCGGTCCTAAAAGACGCATCCGCAACTGCAATATACGGCGTACGTGCTTCGAATGGTGTTATCCTCATACAAACCAAAAGAGGAAAGGAAGGAAATGCGCGCATTAATTTTTCAGCCAACTACGGGGTCCAGAATATCAGGAAACGATATGATGTACTTAATACTCAGCAGTACGTCGATCTTTATAATGAAGCATGGAACAATAATACCGTAGAAGGTAGAGATTCTAACGACTTTGGAAGTTTATACGATCCCAGCTCGCCGGAATATTTAGGGAACAACCCGACATACAATTGGATGGATGAAGCCGTTGTTAAAAATGCTGCCATCCAGGATTATAATCTAAGTATATCAGGAGGCTCGCAAAAAAGTACATATGCCTTGGGGGCGGGATATGCCGATCAGGAGAACGCTCTTTATAAAAGTCAGTTCAGTCGTTATTCCTTTTTCATCAATTCCGATCACCAACTCACAAAATGGTTAAAGATGGGAGAATCCTTTCGTCTAATTTATTCTGAAACCGATACGGACAGTGGACCTGGTATCGAGAATGCATCGTTGATCAACCCCTGGCAGCCCTTGTTTGATCCTAATCAACCCAATGGATTTGCTTATCCAACCGGAACAGTGGACGGAGAAGTTAATTCTCGGGGATATGGAAATTCCACTCGAGACAACTTTTTAGCCGTTGCTCCATTAGTTTATGATCAACGTGCGCTGTTACGAAATCTGGGGTCAGTTTACGCCGAAATAACCCCCCTAAAAGGTCTTCGGTTAAGGGGTACTTTCAGCGTAGATTATTACACTAATACAAAGGAAACGTTCGCGCTACCCGAAGCAGGTTTGTATAGTGCCCAGTCCGGAACCCTTAATTCTAACGGTTCTACTTATGGAAGAAGACAAAGTGAAAACATAAACATCGTAAAGGAATTTCTGATCGGCTACAACAAAAGTTTTGGCAACCATAAGTTTGACATTGTGTTAAATGCCATGGATCAAAAATATAATTGGAACAACATTGATCAATCGGTGATAAAAACCGGAATCCTTGACTTTGATCAGCGTAGAATGGACGAAGGCATATTGCCCGAAAACAAAAGCTTGTTTGTTGAACGAAATCGCTCCGGGCTGCTCGGTTATATGGCCAGAGTAAGCTATAACTATAATAGTAAATATTATCTGGACGCGACGATAAGGCGTGATGGATCTTCAAAGTTTGCCCCTGGATATAAGTGGGGAACTTTTCCAGCTATCGGAGCGGCGTGGCGGATTTCAGGAGAAAATTTTATGGCTGGCACAACGGGTTGGCTGGATGATCTGAAATTTCGTTTAGGTTGGGGTAAAGCAGGAAATCAGGAAACACGCGATTTTGCATATTTATCGCTGGTAAACAGCAATCCCAAATATGCAGTTGGTTCTAACCCAACCCCTACGCCAGGCACTATTGTTAATGGCGCTGTCCTTGGCGACTTCCCAATTGTCGACATGACCTGGGAGACTGTCACAACACAAAACATTGGCTTTGATGCACTACTCCTTAAAACAAAATTCTCCTTTACGTTTGAATACTACCACCGCTTGACAGAAGGTATTTTACAAAGCATTGAAATACCAAAGGTAATTGGTGCATTAAATAATCCAGTGGTCAATCTGGCCACTGTCGAAAACAGCGGAGTTGAAATGCAACTAGGGTTTAATGAACAAGTCGGCGACTTAGGCATTCATGCAACTGCTAATTTGACAACAGTGAAGAACAGGGTAACCAAACTTTATCGCAACCAACCTCAAGGTGATGATGAGCGAATAGAGGTGGGGTATCCTATTAACTACATCTATGGTTACCAAATGGGTGGTATTTTCCAGGACCAGGGACAAATCGATGAATGGAGATTAAACAATTCAGATCCAGGAAACGAAACACAACTGTCTCCGGGAGATATCTATTTTAATGATCTAAACGGACCCGCCTTGCCTGAAGATGGGCCGGATGCTTATTTGAATCGTAATCCTGACGGAATAATTAACGGTTATGATCAGACTTACATAGGTAAAACCATTCCCGGATTTTTCTACGGCATTGGTGTGAACCTGGATTATAAAGGATTTGATCTTGGGGTGACATTTCGGGGACTCGGCGATGTACAACGTATCAATAATGTGAGGTGGAGCGGGGAATCGATGGTCAATGGCGGTGTAAACGCCCTTACTTCCGTCAACGGCAGGTGGACTCCTGAAAATCCATCGACTACTATGCCACGTGCAATTGCCGGCGACCCTTCAGACAATGCGAGGTTCTCTAGTCGTTGGGTTGAAGACGCTGATTTCTTCAGACTGCAGAATGTACAATTGGGCTATAACCTTAGCAGTGGCAGCACCGTGCTGCAAAAAATTGGCGCAACCAATCTCCGGGTGTTTACTTCCCTTTCCAACGTGTTTGTGGTTTCCCCTTACAGCGGCTTAGATCCTGAGGACGACAGTACACCGACCACACTGATGTTCGGTGTAAATCTGGGCTTTTAACATTTTTAAACAATAGAAAAATGAAAACATTAAAATTTCTATTCATCTATTGCATTCTATTCGCCGCGGGTATAATTGCGTGTAATGAAGCAACAATTGATCTTGATCCAATCGGGAATACGGAAGCATCGTTTTTTCAGAATGAAGCGCAAATGACCGAAGCCGTATTTGGCACCTATGCTAAATTGAGCTACTTCTATAAAAGAGGTGGCTCTGGTGGTGATAATTTGCAAAGTATATGGTTGCTGCCCTCTGATGATCTGACAACTCCAGGGCCAACCTCTACTGAAATTTTTTCTACACTCGGAGGCGACGATGGAGAATTAAGCAGGTATTACAATTTATCCTATCAGATCATAGCCCGCGCAAACATAGTAATGGAAAAGATCGTTGAGAACGGTAGTTTGGCGTATGATGCATCTTCTAACGCAGATGAGTATCACCGGGGGGAAGCGCTCTTTCTGCGTTCGTTAATGTATTTCAATCTGTGGAATATATTCGGAACCGCACCTCTGGTTACCGAACGTATTACTAACCTGGATGATGCCTTCCCGCCAAATTCTACCGGTACTCAACTCTTGGATCAAGCTATTATTGACTTAACCGAAGCAGCTACACTTTTGCCAGAGGCTTGGGACGAAGGTAACGTGGGACGAGCCACTAAAAATAGTGCGCGAGGCTTGCTGGGTAAGTGCCTTGTTTTCAGAGGTACGGTAAATACAACTGACGCAGATTTCACAGCTGCCATTGCAGCGTTTAATTCTATAACCGGAGTCCAACTGGCATCCAACTTCAACGACAATTTTGATGGCTTGAAAGAAAACAACGTGGAATCTTTATTTGAATTTCAGGCAAACCGCGCGATTGCTGATACGAATCCGTGGGTAGGTGGAAATGATGATTTCTCAGTTATTGGTGAACTCAATACCTTTTGGGGATTTTTCAATGGGGATGGTGCCGACGGGCCCAGTAATACCTTTAGGGCAACTTCGTCGCTTAAAAATGCTTTTGAAGTTGGAGATCCAAGAATTGACTTCAGTTTCGATATGTCGGTTGAAGCAGCTGATGGAACGAATGTGCGAAAGTACATTCTCAATAATGTTACTACCCCTGATAATCCGTGGCTTGGTCTTTCACAAAACAATCCCCGCATTCTTCGCTACGCGGATGTAATCTTGCTTAAAGCAGAGGCAATTGTCCGTTCCGGCGGAAGCTTAGCCGATGCAATTGCATTGGTAAACGAAATCAGAGCCCGAGCACGCGCTTCTGGAGATGGAGCGACGGTACCGGCAGATTTGGCAACGCCCGGGACAGGCGCTGAAGCTTTGGATCTGATCTTTAAAGAAAGAAGATTGGAATTGGCTTTTGAAGAAGGGCATCGATGGTATGATTTAAGGAGAAGACACCTTGCTGGTGAAATTGACCTTACAACCTTCGATTTTGATCCGCTTCGTACAGATTTCGCCTTTGAAGAATTTAATATAAACTTTCCACTTCCTCAAACTGAGGTGATTCAAAGCACGAACTTAACTCAAAATGAAGGATACTAATAAAACAAAATAAATTTCTAAAAAGGCTGTCTTTCCCAAAAGGCAGCCTTTTTTCTTGCCAGGGAAGCTACAAGAGTTGACGCCAGAAAAAAAGATTGATGCTTGTCGAAACTCTTGCCTACTTTTTGCCGCGCCTTTCCTCTGGCGATCTCTTAGTGGAAAATAATGCGTAAACTCTTCCATTTGATTATACGAAGTTGTCAGATGCAGCCTTGAAGGAAGTGCTAAAACTCGTTGATGATGAAAGCTGGATTTAAAGTCGTGATAAAACTTGAAAACACGTTCGATGTCAACGGGAAAATACTTACCGCTGAAGAGTTCGCGAAACTTCAAAGCCTT
>CAMLER010000280.1 GCA_946478915.1 uncultured Chryseolinea sp. | reverse complement strand
GGCACTTTCTGTCCCCAAACCTTTTCAGGCATGAGGCCTTCCCGTTAGGAAGTACGCTGCCCTGTGTTGCCCGGACTTTCCTCCCCACCTCGCAAGGAGGCAGAGCGATAAGGTCGCTTGCAGATGTAAAGTTAATGGTAAAATCTAAACTAAAGCTGGTTCTGGATAATCCGGCAATGGAACGGGGCGGTGGGGATTTTGGTTCGGCGTTAGGAGTAGCGGCCGATAATTTCACTCTTACAGCCGATAGTTGTCGGCTAGTGTTTTACATGTTGCGATTAAGTAAAAATTCCCAATGTAAATCTCGGATCACCGCTAGTGAATATCCCTTCCCGTTAATTTCAACTCGTAATAATCGGCAAGTTTGGCAACCTCCTGAACCATTTCCTTCACCTGATCCTGTGACGCAGTGGAGGTAAGGCATGATGCCTCTACTTTTAAGTAACCTTCTTCAAGTACAAACTTACTGTAGTCGAAGTCCGCATTTCTTTCCAACAGAGATTTTAGATCCAGGCTCGTTGTGAACGCACATACCTTGGACGTGAAGATTGCCTGGTCGCGACCCGAAACCGGGCTTGTTTGTTTTACAGCCAAAACGGTCTGGTAGCGACTGCCGTTAATAGGGACAACAACAACTGATTTTCTGCTGTCGTAGTCCGTAAATTGTCCCCCGATTTGCTCAGCATATTGCTCGAGGTATTGCATAATATCCATAGAGGTTTGGTTAAAGGAAAGGGAATTTAGCGAATAAGCCGGATCATTCTGGGTTGCTGTAAGCAATAATTTATAATTTCAGAAATAGAGGGAATGAAATTTTACGCCCTTATTGGAGAACTCCAATGCAGGAGCAGGAATCTTAATCATATTGGCCAGAAAAATCAGGGTGTTTACCACTTTCGATCTTGACTTTATTGATGTAAGATCGAAGTCAATAGATAAATAATATTGGCGGTATGGCTTATCGTAACCCGCCTCCACATTTTGAAGGTCCCGGGCATGTACCATACCTTGGCTGCCGTAGCCTGCCGCAATGTTAAGCCATCGCGGAAACCGGATGAATTTATCCATGTCGAAAGAAAGCCAGAATGTTTGCCCGTTGTAGTCTTTTAAAATTTCACTGGTAAGATCTCCGCCTAATAAGGACGAACGCAATTTCGCATAGCGGGTCCGATGGAAGGAAAATTTTGGGTGGATGCGTTGCTCACCCCAAAGTCTTGACTGCCCCAGGAAAAAGACTGATCCTGCCGCATTGGCTGCGAGATCCCCAACCGAGGCACCATACGCATCCGAAAAACCATCCAGGATCTCCACAGGTAACAGCACACCAAAACCAACCAGGGCCCCGATCAGGTCGGCCTTCCTTTGATCCATGTTGCTCCATTGCAGGGCTTTCGAAGTTCCATGGCTGAAATGATAAGCTGAAAAGAAATGTCCTACCTTGTCAACCTGCTTCCATTCCGCGTTGTCGTTGAAAAACCTGAAAGATTGACTTTCTGTATCCGAATACCAAAGATGACTTAATCCCAACAGCGAAACGCTGTATGCAACGGTGCCGCCAACCGTAATCAGCCGCAGCCTCTTTTTATTAATATTTGTTGAGCTGTCTGACATCTGACCGGATGCCAGTGTTGGGACCAAAGCTAATATAAGAAGCCACTTATTCAGTGCCATCCTCTTCCTTTAAAGCTTCAGGATTCATGTTAATGATCTCCGGTTGGACTGGTTCCGGTTCACGCTCTTCACGGGAAGAACGGAAGAGATCGCGCAGTTCGTTAAAAGACTGCGTATAAATCAAACTTGCGCCTGTTGTCATAGCAGTTTGAGAATTTACGGAGGTTAATATAGGATTGTAATTTGTGCGGCTGTACATCTTGACTCTGAGTTTTCCATCTGCTGTCAGTTTGTATTCGACGGTCCAATCCCCCGCAACACTTGAAGGATTTGGTTGCCCTGCGGTGTTCTGGCTTGTATTATTAAAGGTACCGTCACCGGTAACACGAAGCCTGCCATTCATAAAGGTGTATGAAAAACGAAGTTGGAATGTGTTGAAAGACTCCTGATCCATCGACGAAACATCTACGTCAATTTCGAGGTTCTCGTCAACCTGGCTCATCCAGTAACTGAGTTGATTTGAAAGCAGTTCGCTCAAGCTGCTCACTACCGATCCGCTTGTATTAAATGATTCGGGTGATGAAAATCTTCTCAGGATAATCAGACTGAATACCTGGCGTTTTAATTCCTGTTCATCAAGCCGATTTTTGAAAGCGGCGAATTCAAACGCGATATTATCTGTCTGCGGCAAGTCGGATGCAGTAATCTCAAAATTTATGTTGGGAGAAAGCATCGGACCATCCATCTTCATTAATACCTTAACAGGGTATTTTCGGCGGACGGCAGCAGTAGGATTCTTTTGCAATTCCGTATTGCTCATGATGGGTAAAAGTGATGCCAGCTGGCTGTACGTCGCTCTTATATCTACAACAGCCTCATAGGGATCACCCAGCCACGTGATACGGCTTCCGTTCTGGATCTCAAACTCTTTGTTAATAATATCATATAGGGTAAAGTTGTACCATCCTTCCGTAAATGCGAATGTGCCGAGCATACTGAATTCACCTTTGGTGTCAATCTGCATCTTCAGATCTCCATTTCCGCGTCCTCGGATTATATCTCCAGATTTAAGGTCTATAATGATTTCTCCATACGCATCGGGCGTCACATCAAGATTTAAGTCGAACGTTATCCCTGTTAGCTTTACCCTTTTATCAACCTCACGCTCGATTTTTCGTATAAACGTCGTGTCGGTAAAATTGACAAAGGAAATGAAATCCTTTCGGTCGATGGAGGAAACGCCGCTGATAGGAATATAAACCCGTGTATTTTTTTCTGTGCGCGCATTTGAAGTTATCCTGAGGTTGGAAAGTGGCCCGCTAAAGTTAACATCGCCCGTTGCGTAAGCCTGCCCATAAAACAAACTGTTATCCTTGATGGATGTATTAAGTACCTGGAAGTTTCTAAAATTTGCGTCAAGCGTGATCGACATATCAGAAAAATCGCGATGGGATATTGCTCCGTTAAGCCGCCCTTTATTTCTGTACGCATCAGTGAGGTCGATATCTTTAAAGTAAATTGACGACGGCGTTAATCCGATCTTTCCTGTGAACCTATATAGCGTTTTAATGTAATTGATCATGACTTGCGCATCGGCCACATTTCCTTCCCCACTAATTTGTGGACTCGCCAACTCTCCAACAATCTTGAAATCGCCGGATATGGTCCCCTCAATATTGCTTAGAATTTCTTCAATGAAAGGTTCGACAATCTTAAGATTTGCTTCCTTGAGATTTGCTGAGATGTTCAATGGGCTCACGGTCCTGTCTGGGGTATAATCACCAGAAAGATCCATTATACGTTGCTGCGTTCTATCGATTGCCAGATTTATGTTAAATCTATGATGCGCCGTATCCCACTCGTTCTTTCCTGTTATATCGCCGATCAGAAAATTATTGATATTAAGTTCGCGCACAGCGATTTCATTTTCCAGCGACCGGTCGCCGTAATAATTGCTCATCTTGACCCGGCCGTTCATGGTGCCTGTGAATTTTTTATTGGTGAGAACATTCAGTAACGACAGGTCAAGGCGCTGCACATTTAATTGCAGAATGTGAGACGGATTTTCGGAGACGAAGCCATCAATGGTTATAGCCTGGTCGCCATTCTGAAGTGTGAGGTCATTAAACCGCCACCCGCTGTTTCGGACTTTGATGTAGTTGTCATCCTTGAACGTCCATTCGCGCTCAAGCAATTTGAGCGTAGACGGTTCCATCACGATCCTGGTGCTGTCAGAAAGGAAATCAACTTTTCCTCTCAATCGAACATTATTTGTTTGATCTACCTGATCCATGTCAAAACCAAAGCCGATATGGTTCCGGTCCCAGATCCCTTCCGCCAAAAGATTTTTGGTTTTGATATGCTGACCGACAGATTGGTTTTCGGATGTAAACGATAGCATGGCAAGAACGCTGGTGCTATCGCTTACCTTGGACGCGGTCCACTCTAATTCGCTATTGACGAACAGAGAATTTTGGATCTGTAACGAATCAAAATTTGTGTATGCCGTGAAGATTGTAGTGTAACCACTGGAAAAACTTCCTTTGATAGGCACGTCAGGCGAAAGTTTTAAATTGATATCCAGTAAAGCGGCCAGCGGTGTAATGTCTTTTATCTTCACATTGATCGCGGCCTGGTACGTTTTGGGTTTGTAGGTTTTATTTTCGTAATAGTATTGCGTCTTTCGTTTATCGTTCTCAATGCTTAATGCAATTTCGTCCGACAGCAACCGTATATCATTGTATAAGTCCGAGACATAATAATCTCCTGTCACTTCGAAGTCAGCAAGCGAAGTTTCAAGAAGGAGCCTACGATTATTTAGCCGGTGCTGCGAATTCAGGCTGATGCTTTCGAGGCTGAGAGACTTGCCTTTGTAATCAATTCTGAAATTTCGAAGATCTGCCGTTCCGATCAATGAGTCAAGTGTGAGACCTTTGATGTCTGCATTGATGTTGGTGGATAAGAAAACTTCTTCTTTAGTTAACTTAAGGTTGTGAAGGTAGGCTGTGTCGAGCGATGCCTGTACCTTTATAATACTCTTCCCCTCCCGTAGATCTACGAATCCATTTCCCGTGAATTGAAGATTGGGATCATCAATTTCGACAAAGCCATTGATGCGCTCGCGAGCCAGCCGGGCATTGGTATTGATATTTTTGTATTCGTATCCTCTTATTCCAATAGCATAAACATTGCCATCCAACTGAAAGTCGGCTGTATTTTGGGTTAGGCCCGATCCCTTAACTCTTCCATCCATGCTCACCCTTTGAAAAGCGGTTGTGTCATTGAGATACCTCCCCAGGTCGAAATTGTTAAGTGATAACCTACCGCTATATTCAGATCGATCGAAATTCTTTTCATTAACCTTGAAGTTTATATCTGAATCGATAGCGCCTAGTCTTCCAGTAAACTTACCGTTGGCAACAAAGTCGGTGGGGTAGCCGAGGAATTGTCCATCCATCGTTAGCACGCCCATTGGAAGCAGCCTGGCCATTGTAGCGTCATTGAAGAGAAAGGAAAGGTCATTTGGATCCACCGTAGAATTCCTCAGATTGATATTCATGAATGTCTCGGTTATGTCCGGCAAACCATCCATATCGATCGACCCGAGCAGGTGAGATTCTCCAATATCAATTTTCATATTAGAGAATTTGAAATTATTCACCCTGCCGTCAAAAATGCCATCGACTTCAAACGGTTGGTCCATCGAACCGATACCGTCGAGAAAAAAGGCAAGATCCCGGGGATAAATCAGCGTATTGTTGAGGTTGGCATGAATCTTTACCTTATCCACAAAGTAATTCAGATCCGGAAGTCTGTCGTACGTGAATATAACGGTGTCGGATACGACACTTTCACCAGCCTGTACGTTGAGTCCGATAAACTCCATCGATTTTTGACAAACTCGAAAAAATGTGGAGATTTGCTTGACCCTGAACTTCGAGGCCAGATCTTCTGCGATCAGGGTACTCACATTGAACTCGGTAGTGTCGCCCAGAATTACAAAACTGCTGAGTTGGCCCTCATCGACAGATAACGAGAAGTGATTGTAGTCAAAACCGGTTGGTACACTATCGCGATCCTGGTTCACATAGGTGAACTGACTGCGGTTCACGAAAGCTTCGCCGATATTGATTCTGGGTGGATTTTTTCTGGCTCCACCAGAACCAGAGGAATAACCTTCATTAATGTTTCGTATAAAAACATTCATGTTCAAATCGCGGGAAGTATCAGATTCATTGATCTTCGTAACGAACACGTGAGCGCTGTCGACGAACACTCCATCAATGTTTACATTCTTGTTCTCCCATAGCTGAGACAACTCGAAGTTTATCAGAATTTCGCCCGCACGGATCATCTGGTTATTCGCCGGGTCGTAGACGGATACGTCCTGTAGCTCCAGTCGGTCAAACCAAAGCATGCGAAAACTTTTAACCGAAGTTGTAAATCCGGTTATTTTGGTGAAATCCTTTAGAAACTTGCCAATGAAATAATTCTGAACCGGTGGGATTTGCAGGATCAGAAAGGCAGATATCAGCAAAAAAAGGATCCCAGTGATGGTATAAGCCAATACTGAACGTATCCTATTTTTAATAACTTGCAAGTTCATTTGTCAACACATGGGTCCCATTATACTTGCCATCGAGTCTTCGTGCGATGAGACATCTGCTTCTGTTATTAGAAACGGCAAGGTACTTAATAATATTATCGCCACACAGGCAGTACACCGAAAATACGGGGGTGTCGTACCCGAGTTAGCATCGAGGGCGCACCAACAAAATATCGTTGCAACAGTGCAGGAGGCAATGGAAGGTTCGGGTACGGAGAAAACAGAATTAGACGCAGTTGCGTTCACCCGGGGCCCGGGACTAATGGGGTCGCTGATGGTGGGTATTTCTTATGCGAAGGGATTGGCTTTGGGACTGGACATTCCCCTCATTGAAGTCAACCATATGCAGGCACATGTCCTCGCTCACTTTATCGAGGAACCGACGCCTGCCTTTCCGTTTTTGTGCCTGACCGTTAGCGGGGGGCATACCCAAATTGTTTTGGTGCGCGACTACCTGGATATGGAAGTGATCGGTCAAACTCAGGATGATGCGGTAGGCGAAGCCTTTGACAAGGCTGCAAAGATTATGGGACTTCCTTACCCGGGCGGGCCACTGATTGATCGGTATGCAAAGGAAGGTAATCGGGGAGCGTTTAAATTCCCGCTTACCA
>CAMLER010000279.1 GCA_946478915.1 uncultured Chryseolinea sp. | reverse complement strand
GACTTCTCATTTAGCGGTATCAAGACTGCCTTCCTGTATTTCCTTAGAGACGAACAAAAGAAAAATCCGACTTTCGTCCAGGACAATCTCAATGACATTTGCGCCAGTTTGCAGCAGCACTTGGTACAGATGCTGCTTGATAAGTTGAGAGAGGCCAGTAGAAACACCGGAATCAAAACGATAGCAATTGCAGGTGGAGTTTCTGCAAATTCGGGATTGAGAGAGGAACTGCAAGCACTGGCCAGATCGCAGGATTGGAAGGTATTTATACCTGCGTTCGAATATTGTACAGATAATGCTGCGATGATTGCAATGGCTGCTCATTTCAAGTATTTAAAAGGTGAATTTAGTTCGCTTGATGTAGTGCCGATGGCTAGGATGCCTCTATGAGCGAAAGGGAATAAAGTATAGGGTAAAAGGTATAGGGCGAAACTTCGGCACGTCAGCACCCAACACTTCAACACATGAACATGAAGCGATTTTCGAACGATATCAATATTAGAAACCGGCAGGCAGGATTCGAATATGAATTGCTTGATAAGTACATTGCGGGCATGGTCCTGACCGGAACTGAGATTAAATCTATCAGAGAAGGAAAGGTGAATCTACAGGATGGATATTGTTACCTCAACAACAGAGAACTGTTTGTGAAGGGGATAAATATTACACCATATGCCCAGGGTACGCATTACAATCATGAGGCTACACGCGAACGGAAATTGCTCTTGAAGCGGTCTGAAATTAAGAAGCTTGAAGGTAAAGTAGAGGAGAAAGGGCTTACCTTAGTGCCAACACGGCTATTCATCAATGACCGGGGCCTGGCGAAGTTGGAAATCGCTGTCGCCAGGGGAAAAAAAGTTTTTGATAAAAGAAATACTATAAAGGATCGCGACGCCAAACGGGAGCTTGACCGTTTGAAGTTGAAATAAAATAATTTTTTCTCAATGGAGATTTTGGAATTCGGGGTTTGCCGCCTCAGCATTGTACCTGTTAGAGCCGAACCGTCGGACAAAGCTGAGCAGGTAACACAGTTACTTTTCGGTGATCATTACGAAGTGCTTAATGAAGAAAAGGAAAGAAACTGGTTCTGGATTCGAACCCACTTTGATCAGTACGAGGGTTGGATCGACGCAAAACAGCATCACGCAATTTCTAAAGAGTATTTTGAATACCTGAATCATGCAGAGTTCAAGATCACTACGGATGTGGTCTCCAGCATTCTCTACAACAAAAGTCGACAGCTGATCCTCATGGGTAGCATGATACCAATTTCCAGCACCGAACTTTTTAAAATGGAAGAGCAATTTGCCTTTATTGGGGAGGCGAAAAATCTTGGACAGAAAAGAGAATTTGAGTTTCTAAGAACAACTGCGGTAAAATATTTGAACTCACCTTATCTATGGGGAGGAAAAAGCACATTTGGAGTCGACTGCTCTGGATTTACGCAGATGGTTTTTAAAATATGTGGTTATCGACTTCAAAGAGACTCGGGGCAACAAGCAGTCCAGGGCAAGCCTGTGGCTGTGGCTCATGAAGCAAAACCTGGAGACCTTGCATTTTTTAAGACCACAGGTGGAAAGATAAATCACGTGGGCATTTTATTGGAGAAGGACAAGATTATCCATTCTTCAGGAAAGGTACGCGTCGACTCGTTTAATGAGGAGGGAATCCTTAACCAGGATACGAGATTATTAACACACGAATTTTCGCACCTACGCCGGATTCTGCCGGAATAATTTTTTCCGGATTCAACCCCTTGCGTGTCGCTTACATGCAACCGACAACTGGTAAACATCTTTGTAGTTAGCCAGAATGGTTATATCTTACCATCATGAAGGCGCTGTGCTGACAGTAGAATTGGAATTGTGTGGCGTTCCTTCTGCCGATTAAATTAATACTATTGCGAAATGAATAGCAGAGTATTGGTGCTCAATCAGGATAATAGTCCACTGATGGTTTGTTCAGTGGAGCGCGCCTTTATTTTGGTTTTTCTAAAAAAGAGTGAACTGGTCAGGCCGGCTAACGGCCACCGTTTGCATTCTGTAACACAAAGCTTCCCGATGCCGTCTGTAATAAGGTTAAATCGATATGTGAACGCCCCCTACAAGGGCGTTAATCTTACCCGGCAAAATATCTTCAAACGCGACAACTTTGAATGTCAATACTGCGGAACCCGTCGTGATCTCACAATTGATCATGTGGTACCCAGGGCAAAGGGTGGCAAAGATACCTGGATTAATCTCGTAGCCGCCTGCAAAAAATGCAACGCTAAGAAAGGAGACTTTACTCCTGAGGAGGCTGACATGCCCCTCCGGAAAAAACCATATAAGCCATCTTACGCAATATTTCTTAAAGATCATCTTAACGGCCAGGCGGGTGAATGGGACAGCTTCCTTAGTACCCATACCCATTAATCGAATTCAAGAAAATCATGTTTAATCTCGACGGTAAAATTGCGGCAATTACAGGAGGAGGAAGTGGGATCGGAAAGGCCATCGCTGAATTGTTTGCGGCACGGGGCGCTGTGGTATTAATCCTCGAACTCAATGCAGCAACGGGCGACGAAACGGTAAAGAATATTGTATCGAAAGGAGGAAAAGCAAAAGCTTTTACCTGCAATGTAGCTGAACAGGCCCAGGTCAAAGAAGTGTTTGAAGCAGTTATAAAAGACTTTGGACGCGTAGACATCCTGGTAAATTGTGCTGGAATTTCCCACATCGGTAGGTTGGATAACACAACCGAGAGTGATTTTGACCGGATTTTTGCGGTTAACGTCAAGGGCGTGTACAACGCGATGGCTGGAGTAATCGAACAGATGAAAAAGCAAGGTGGTGGCGCGATATTAAACCTTGCTTCGATCGCAGGAAGTATAGCCATTGCCGATCGCTTTGCTTACTCTATGAGCAAAGGCGCACTCATTTCGATGACATACTCCGTTGCTCAGGATTATGTTGCGCATAATATTCGATGCAATTGCATTTCTCCCGCCCGTATCCACACTGCCTTTGTCGATGGATTCCTGAAAAAGAATTATGCGGGTCAGGAGCAAGAGATGTTTGAAAAGCTCTCCAAGGTTCAACCTATTGGCCGGATGGGAAAGCCCGAAGAGGTTGCATCGCTGGCGTTATATCTCTGTTCAGACGAAGCAGCATTTGTGACAGGAACAGATTATCCCATCGACGGTGGCTATATTAAGTTACGCAATTAATTTTTTTTATTTCTGAACAATAACTATGAAGCTTTTAAGATTTGGTGATCCGGGGAAAGAGAAACCCGCAGTGGTATTTAACAATGAAACGCTTGATGTCTCATCCTTCGGCGAGGACTTTGGTGAAATTTTTTTTGAGAACAACGGCCTTGAGCGCTTAGCCAAATGGTTGGAAGCAAACGTTTCTAAGCTGCCCAAAGTAAAAGCGGGTGTCCGTTATGGTGCACCTTTCACCAGGCCTTCAAAGATTATTTGTGTAGGGCTTAACTTTGCCAAGCATGCAGCAGAATCCAACATGCCATTGCCGAAAGAGCCGATCTTGTTTTTTAAATCAACGACCGCGCTATGCGGCCCCAGTGATGACCTTGTGATTCCACGCAATAGTGCGAAAACCGATTGGGAAGTAGAATTGGCAGTGGTCATCGGAAAGAAAGCCACTTATGTAGAAGAAAAGAATGCAATGGATTATGTCGCCGGATTCTGTTTGCACAATGATTACAGCGAGCGTGAATTTCAACTGGAGCGAAACGGTCAGTGGGTAAAAGGGAAGAGCTGCGACACTTTCGCACCGATGGGGCCATTTATGGTTACCAAAGATGAGATCAAAGATTTTAATAACCTGCACATGTGGCTAAAGCTTAATGGCAAGATGCTTCAGGATGGAAACACAGACGATATGGTTTTTCAGGTGCCGACATTAGTGAGCTACATCAGTCAGTTTATGACCCTGCTACCGGGCGATATTATATCTACCGGCACGCCGGCAGGAGTCGGATTAGGATTTAAGCCACCAATCTTTATCAAACCCGGGGATGTAATCGAGTTGGGTATTGAGGGTCTTGGTGAGCAGCGTCAGGTTGCCAAAGCGTTGTAATTCTCAAGCGAAGTCCAAATATCAATAGAATCAATCATGCCTATCCCTACTACAGAAGCTGTATCAACAGAAACCATTGATAGCAATAAATCGTACCTGGTTCCTTTTATTCTGGTGACCAGCCTTTTCTTTTTGTGGGGTATGGCCAATATCATGAACTCGGCTTTGATTGCGCATTTTCAGCCGGTGTTTGAGATCAGCAGGGCGCAGGCTTTGTTTATAGAAACAGCTTTTTACCTGGGGTATTTTACCATTGCTCTGCCTGCCGGCTTTTTCATGGAGCGGTACAGTTACAAGAAAGGAATATTACTTGGACTTATATTGTACGCCATTGGTGCGCTTCTCTTCATACCTTCCGCTAAGCTGCTCACTTTCGGTTTTTTTTTAGGAGCGTTATACATCATTGCAAGCGGCCTTGCATTTCTTGAAACGGCAGCTAACCCCTACGTTACCATCCTGGGTAAACCCGAGTCGTCAGTTCAGCGATTGAATTTCTCACAATCGTTTAATGGGCTCGCACTGGTCGTAGGTCCGTGGATTGCTGGGCGTTTCATATTTGCAGGTAACGAAGGAGAAATGACTACGGTGGCGGAAAAACAACAGGCAGCGGATGCAGTAATTCTGCCATATGCAATGATTGCGGGAGTTGTTCTTCTGGTAGCCTTCTTGTTTTTTCTGACCCGAATGCCGGAGCCTGCTAAGGGGCAAGCCTTAAAGTTTGACAAGAACATTTTTAAAAAAAGACATCTGACATATGCGGTCATTGCGCAATTGTTTTATGTGGGAGCACAGGCCGGTATATGGGGCATTACCATTAATTATGTAATTGAAATACTACCTGGAACTTCAAAGGAGACGGCTTCACAAAGTTTTCTAGCGATCGGCACTTTCCTGTTTGTTGCCGGCAGGTTTTTGGGCACCTGGATGATGACGTTCATTAAGGATCACAAACTCTTGACGACCTATGCGGGGGTTGCTGCGCTTCTTTGCCTTACTGGAGTTTTGGCGGAGGGCTATTTGGCGGTCTACGCTGTTCTGGCCGTAAACTTCTTTATGTCGATCATGTTTCCAACAATTTTTGCGTTGGGAGTTAAAGATCTTGGTGCGAATACGAAGTTAGGTTCATCGTTCATTATTATGGCTATTGTGGGTGGAGCAATTTTGCCTCCGGTGATGGGCTACATGGCTGACGAAATTGGCATTCAGCAATCATTTATCCTTCCCTGCCTCTGCTTTCTGGTAGTCTTATGGTACGGTTGGAAAGGTTACAACGCTGCCCCTATAGGGGGTTGAAAGTTAAATGTTAAAAGTTCGAGGTTCGCTCGAGCCTAAGGCTCCTGCTTGGCTCTGGCTGGCCTATCGGACAGGCAGGTGGCTCTGTGTTCCTTCTTTGTTCAATATTCGAGGTTATACAATCACAATAACCCTCGGGAATCCCTATCTTCGGGGATAGAATGGACCCCTCACCTAAGTTTCTACTGGTAATTATTTTTACCGCGGTATTGCATTTTCATGCATTTGCGCAAGCGGACGAGCGTGCACGCGCACTGGCAGCCAAAGCAGATTCTGAGATCTCTAAAAATCCTGAAAAGGCAATTCAGACATACGTGCAAGCTATGAACTTGGCCAGTGAATTAAAAGATTGGGACATTTATGTAAAGTGCGTAAACAAATTAGGAGCGATTGCAATTGAAAATGACAGGTATCAGGAGGATGTATTTCGCTGGCTGAAGGGTGCGCTCGATGTGGCTAAAGATATTTCAAACACGGACGAACTTGCTCTATTACACTTCAACCTGGGAGAATTTTATAACCGGCTCACTATTGAAATAGACACACCTATTTACCATTACAAAGCGGCGTTAAATATTTGGAAGAAATCGAAAGGAGAGTGGAGTTCCGAAGTCAGTGATTGCTATCATGGTTTGGGCAACATTTACAAGTATTACAAGTTTGACTTCTATGAAGCAGAGAATTGTTATGAAAAAGCACTACTCATTCGTGAGAAAATCGGGTTTAGTGATTCGCTAAAACTATTTCGAAACTACTATAGTTTAGCTGCGACTAACAGATCACAATTCGACTTTGAGAAAGCATTGTCCTATGGATCAAAAACTTTAGAAGTAGCCAAAAAATTAGAACCTCGCCGAATTGAACTTGCCCATGGGATGGTAGCCAATATCTATCGGGATATGCAAAATTCAGAGTTGGCCATCAAACATTATTTAACCGCTCTTGAACTAAATGCGAAAACGAAAAATCTCGATGAAAGGGCATGGTATTATTTATGTCTTGGAGAGACATTCAAAAATGATAGTCTTTTCAAAGATGCACTGAAATATTTTTCCAAAGCTTACGAATTATACAAAACGCCCACAGTCAAGGATTCGGATCTATTTCTGCACCTTTTGCGTAACATGTTACAGACTTATTCGAAGAACAACAATGAAAAAAAGTTTGAAGAAATTCGTAACGAAGTCTTTAAAGAGCTCAAGGCATTAAATAGCCTGGATAGTGAAATGGGATCTCAGGTATGGGAAGAGGTGGGAGAACACCATTTCAGAAAAAGAGCATATGATTCAGCATTATATTGTTACCAGCAAGGCCTCAAAACCGGCGTGAAAGGATTCGACTCTCAAGACATCAGGGATAATCCTTCTGTGGAGCTTATTGGCTTCAATTATTTCATTCATGAGATACTTACAAAAAAAGCTTTCGCATTGCAAGGCAAGTTCAAACGAACTGGAGATCACAATC
>CAMLER010000278.1 GCA_946478915.1 uncultured Chryseolinea sp. | reverse complement strand
CATTAGTGATTGCTAGTGATCTTCCACCCATGCCGGAAGTCAGCGGTGGAGCTGCATTGCATGCAAATCCAAATAATGCAGATGAATTTGCAAAGGCGTTTACGTTGTTACGGAGTGACGATAATTTGCGAGCCGAGCTTGTAAAAAAGGGCTTTGAAAATGTTAAACGCTTTGACCTTGATAAGATGACAGATGCGTATTTGCGCTTACATGGTTATGTAAAGGAAACGGAATGTTGCTAAAACTATTGACATATTTTCTTCCTTGGACGCTGAGGAGAAGGGCATTGCAAACCTGGTTTGGATTTCAAATTCATCCTACAGCGCGCATAGGCCTATCGTGGATTTTTCCTCAGACTTTGGTTATGGAGGCGAATACAAGAATCGACCATCTGACAGTAGCGATCAACCTTAGTCGGATAGAAATGAAACAAAATTCGATTATCGGTCGTGGAAATTGGATTACAGGTTTCCCGCTGCACAGTGATAGTTTACACTTCAGGCATCAAGAGAATCGCCATCCGGAACTTGTGATGGGAGAGTCTTCGGCAATAACAAAAAATCATCACATAGATTGCACAGATCGAATTATCATAGGACGATTTTCGACAATCGCAGGATATGGATCCCAACTTCTTACACACTCTATAGACCTTGTTAATAGTCGCCAGGATAGCTCTCCCATAACGATAGGGGAATATTGTTTCGTAGGTACGAACGTTGTGGTGTTGGGCGGTTCGAATTTACCTTCTAGATCAGTGCTTGGCGCTAAATCGTTGCTGAGCAAGGCCTTTACAACCGAGTGGACTTTGTATGGGGGAGTACCGGCCAAAGCGATTACTGAAATATCTAAGGATGCGAAATATTTTACCCGGTCAGATGGTTTCGTTCACTGATGTGAAAATATGATTAAGTCCGGATTTTATTTTGTCTGAGAATACTTACAATGAATATCCTCCACGTTATAAATAGTATGGACCCCTCTTATGGAGGAACTTCGCAAGCTGTACGAACCATAGTATCATCTTTAAAAAAGATTGGTGTGGCGTCTGAAGTCGTCTGTTTAGATCATCCGCGTGCTGCCTTTCTTAAAAAAGACTTGTTTCAGATTCATGCGATAGGCCCTTCGAAGGGACCATGGAGCTATAGCTCTAACTTAAGTTCTTGGCTGTTTAATAATTTCCAAAGATTCGATGTTGTAATTGTTCATGGGCTTTGGCAATATCACGGATATGCTACTAGCAAGGTATTTCGGAAAATTAAAAAGGATCATAGTGGAATGTCTCAAAAGCTTTTTGTTATGCCCCATGGAATGCTGGATCCTTATTTTCAGCGAGCTCCTGAACGAAAGCTCAAGGCCGCAAGAAACTGGTTATACTGGAAATTAATAGAAGGAGATATTATAAATAAGGCAGATGGCTTATTGTTTACTTGCAAAACTGAACTTTTGCTTGCACGCGAACCCTTCAAACCATACAAGCCAAGGAAAGAGTCAAATGTCGGATTTGGCATAGAGCCGCCACCATCGCCTACTGCCGCAATGCATAGTGCTTTTTTTTCAAAATGTCCTGAGTTGAAGGATCAAAAATATTTTCTTTTCATCAGCAGGATACATGAAAAGAAAGGTGTCGACCTCCTAATCGATGCATATTCAAAAATCACATCAAATAATTCGACAAAACTTGTTGTTGCCGGCCCTGGATTAGAATCTGAATATGGAAGGAGGATTCAGCGGATGGTCGCAGAAAGTAATTTATCCAATTCTGTTTTTTTTCCAGGTATGCTCACTGGCGATGAAAAATGGGGATGTTTTTATAATTGTGAAGCGTTCGTATTGCCCAGTCATCAGGAAAATTTTGGAATCGCAGTGGTTGAAAGCTTGGCTTGTTCCAAACCGGTGCTAATATCTGATAAAGTCAATATCTGGCGTGAAATTGAGGCGGGCGGCGGCGGCATAGTTTCTACCGATACTGTCGAAGGGACCCAGAAGATGCTAGCTCGATGGCTGAGTTTATCACATGAAGAAAAACAAAAAATGACAGCGCAGGCCAAGACTACTTACGAAATAAACTTTGCAATCGATCCGGTCGCACACCGTATAGTTGAAGCATTGAAATCGTAAATTGGCTTATTATTGTAATACAACTTATTCAACACAGCTTTTTTATAATGCATGCAGATCTTTCAAAATTCGATACAGGGGGATACAAAGCTGGACCCACTTTAAAAGTCTTCATTTGGTTTTTTGTAAACTATTATATTCTTGATAGTGCTTTTCCGTGGCCCTATGGTTTGAAGAGATGGCTGTTAATTGTCTTTGGCGCCAAAATCGGAAAAGGATTGGTCATCAAAACTAAAGTCAGAATAAAAAACCCGTGGCGACTAATTGTAGGGGAGAATTGTTGGATTGGAGAATCTGTATGGATAGATAATCTCGAAAATGTTGTAATAGGAAATAACGTAAGTATCTCACAAGGCGCTATGTTGCTGACCGGCAATCATGATTATACGGTTAGCAGTTTTCCTTATCGCCTGGGCAAAATAATTCTGGAGGATGGCGTTTGGATTGGTGCACAATCTGTTGTTTGCCCTGGGATAACGTGTAAATCGCATTCCATCCTAACGGTCAATTCTGTTGCCGCAAAAAACCTAGAAGCTTATGGCATTTATTCAGGGAATCCATCTGTATTTGTCAGACAAAGAAAAATAGTTAGTTAGTAGTCTTTGTTCCATCCAGTTCCAAACACCCGATATTAAGGCTGGATCAGGTAGCAACTCCGTTAACTCAAATTCATTCTTGACTTGAGATCGAAGTAGCGCGGGTCCTTTCTCAATCCTTCAAAAACCGGATACTCCAGAAAATAATTAACAGGAGCCATACGTTTCTCGACGCATTGGTTGATATGATAAAAGGCCTTATCAGCATTTCCGAGCGCAATCCAGATTCCAACGAGGTCTGCATCAATTACTGAGTCAGGATCTTCTTTTTGCCGCTGCTCCAATTTGTCAATGCATTCCATGGCTTTTTCCTGCATTCCCAGCTTGGCGTATGAATATCCAACTCCCATTAGCCCTTTCAAAGGATGGTTGGTCAATCTGTGTATTTCCTTGAAAAATTCAAGTGCCTGATGCCAATCTCCTTTTAATCCAATTGCCCATGCTTTTAACTCCAGGCTACTGCGCATCTGTGGATTAATCTCCAGCATTTTCTCAGCCTGGCGTATTGCGTCGTCATAACGTTCTGCGAATATATAAGTATTGCCCAGAGCCTGGTTAATAATAGGAGAAAGCGGGTCGATTTTTACTGCTTCTTCCATCGTTTTTACAGCTTCACTTATGTGGCCTGTGGTAACATAGTAAAAACTCAACAGCTGATATGCTATCGTTGCAGCCGGATTAAGCTTGATGGCTTTTTGCAAGGATTCGAAACTCTCTTGCCATTTCCATTCGTAGAATAGGAAATAGCTGCCTCTGGCAATATGTCCCTCAGCTATTGTATCATCTAGTGTTAAAGCTTTATCAGCATATTTCTTTGCAAATTGAAAGGCTCTTTCAGGTAGCATCTGACCAGTAGCCCCCAGGTTGCTGTATGCTCCTGCGGCCATTGCATATGCCTGTGCATAATTTGGTTCCTCTTCGAAAGCTTTTTCGAAGCATTCAATTGCTTTGCGAGTGTCGGCAGGAGTAAGATTGTTCCAATAATGCAAACCCTTCAGGTAGTTTGTGTATGCTTCAATATTTTTTGTGGGTGCCTTTACAAAGGGTTCTAGTTTTTGCAATGAAAAGTTTTCTCTCAATTTGTTTGTAATGATTGCGCTAATCTCATCCTGAACTTCAAAGATATCGTCAAGATTCCGGTCATAGCTCTCGCTCCAAAGGTGGTATCCGTCAGCGGCATTAATTAACTGAGCAGTTATCCGAACTCTTTTCCCAACTTTGCGAACGCTTCCCTCTAAAACCTTATCGACGTTAAGCTTAATGGCGATATCGCGTATGTCCTCATTCTTACCTTTGAATGAAAAAACCGAGGTTCGTGAAGTGACCTGTAATCCTTCGACTTTAGTCAGCGCATTTAGAAGTTCTTCAGTAATACCGTCACTGAAGAATTCATTGTCCGGATCCGAGCTCATGTTCACAAAAGGTAGAACCGCGAGGCGGTTTGAAGGTACGCTGGTTTTACCGGTGAGGTCCGCCCGCGTTGGAACAACGAGGCCGCTGTTCGCAACGGCATATACTTTTACTGGATTTTTTACATTCTTGAACTCGAACATCCCCAGCTCTTTCACTTTAACCGTCTCCTGATTTTTCACCTCGTCGTATACCTTTTCAGAAATAAGAATGCTGCCTGGAGTTGCTATTGATTCAATTCTGGATGCCAGATTTACTCCGTCTCCATATATTGCACCGTCATCAACGGATACGTCACCAGTGTGAATTCCAATTCTTAAATCGACCTGCGGGCTTTCCCTCAATTGTTGTTGAATGTTGACAACACATTGCACTGCATCAATAGCACTTCTAAAAATGCTCAGTGAACCATCGCCATAATTTTGAAGAAGCTTGCCGTTGAATCTTTGGATTGAAGTTTCCAAAACATCTTTGAGACGCTTTCGCTTCGATACTGCTAACTGTTCATTATCCTGCATCAGGGCAGTATACCCTGTCATATCTGCAAAAACGATGGCTACAAGTTCGCGCATGGCATGCAAAATTAGCAAAGAAACTAAAGCGAACGCTGAAAATTATCCACACGTTGTTGACCAAGTGCACAGCATTTTTGAGTGTAAAAGCTGTTTTGTGGAACAATTTTAATTTTCACAATCCACCTTATAAATGCAAAACGCCCTATAAACTCATTTTACCCAATGCAACCGTTGCGAGACTAAAAATGGCATGTTCTTTCATAGTGCTTTATTGGAGTAATTTTTAAACAAAAATGCGATAATATGAACTCAATGAACGTACTTTTTCCAAAACAATGTAAGCTTATCGGCGCAGTGGCGGCTGTCATAATGTTATTTACTTTCAACGTAAATGCACAGGACGGTTCTACTACTGAAACTGAAACCACGGTTGAAACGCAAACTGAAACACGCACAGTTGATATTGACCGGGATTATGATCGGGACGAATTTTCATCAAGACCTCGAGTTGGTATTAAAGGTGGATTGAATGCCAGTAATTTGATTACCGATGACGTTACTGACAAACACGGTCGCTTCGGATTTCATGCTGGTATATATGGACAATTATTTTCAACAGAAGCGTTTGCAATCCAGCCTGAGGTAAACTTCTCCACGAAAGGTAACGAGGTGAAAAATAATTTTGGTATTATCGATCATGAAACGAAATTTAACTTGAGCTACATCGACGTTCCTGTCCTGGCTGTATTTAAATTAGGCAAGGCTGCAGAAATTCACGCTGGTGCGTATTGGGCTTATTTAGTTGGCGCCAACATTGATACTGATGGTGATTTGGGTGACGGATTCCTGTCCCTCGACCGCGACAATTTTGACAATTGGGATTATGGTTTGGTAGGTGGTATAGGGTTTAACCTTGGACAGGTTCAGCTGGGCGCGCGTTACAACTATGGATTGAATGAAATTGCTGAAAGTGCCGGTGCTAAAGCAATGCTTGGAAGCGCGAAGAATTCGGTAGGTCAGTTATATGTGGCGTTTAACTTGAATGGAGCTGATCGTTAAATCATTAATAAAAATTCTCGCAAAAGAATTAAAAAAAAACGGGCTGACAACAGCTCGTTTTTTTTTGACAGGTGAGGACGTATTGTTAAGGGAGTGAAATATTTCCATGCCTTACATTGTCGATTCTAGCACTGGCGACTGGCATTCGTAAGGTGTCCCGTTATGCCGGTTCATCGCTTATCACCGCTTATAAAAATCTGTACCTAAACTAAGGTTCATTTTGCAATTTTCGTTGTGACAGAAATTTTTTCTGAGTCACTCATATTGTCTTTAAAATGCGAACGAGTCGGAGAAGTTTTATAAAAAAGGTAGGCCTGGGATCGCTTGGGATCGCTGCGTTTGATACGCTGGCTTTCAGTAATTACTTAGAGAATGTCAATAAATTCAATCTACCACGCAGTACTCCAGAGGCGCAGGGAGTATCTTCGGCCGCCATTAATACCTTCCTGGACGAGATTGCAAAGTGCAATATAGATTTTCACAGCATTATGGTGCTGCGGCGAGGTTACGTTATTGCAGAGGGCTGGTGGTCGCCATATGCATCACATTTGAAGCATACTCTCTATTCGTTAAGTAAAAGTTTTACCTCAACGGCAGTTGGTTTGGCCATCAGCGAGGGCCACTTTACGGTCGATTCACCGGTGCTCTCGTTTTTTCCTGAAGAGAAACCCACCAGCATAAGTTCCAATCTGGCGGAAATGAAAGTGAAGCATTTATTGACAATGTCTACCGGTCATGTAAAGGAAACTATTCAGCCCATGCGCCATTCGACAGATCCGTGGGCGAAGACGTTCCTTAGTCAGCCCATTGAAAAAGAACCGGGGACATTTTTTCTTTATAATACAGGCGCTAGCTACATGTTATCGGCAATTGTGCATAAGGTAACAGGTCAGACTTTGCAACAATATTTGAAACCCAGACTTTTTGACCCGCTTGGAATAATTGACGAAGATTGGGAAAGCGATCCTCAAGGTATAAACACAGGCGGTTACGGATTACGTCTGAAAACGGAAGACATTGCAAAATTTGGTCAGCTGCTTTTGCAAAAGGGAACCTGGAATGGGAAACAGATTATACCGGCCAAGTGGATTGAGGAAGCAACAAGTGCACAGATCCAATCCAATTCAAGCAAACCAAGTCGTCCG
>CAMLER010000277.1 GCA_946478915.1 uncultured Chryseolinea sp. | reverse complement strand
GATGGCCCTTTGCACCAATGCATACACGCGAAGTGCTGGCTTCAGGCGGCGGTACATTCTCTGATTCCTTGCACATTATTTTTTCTGTGGTGACGATTGTTCTAATGTTGTTGACGATAGGTTTCGGTGCAGCAGCATTAGGGAAATCTTTTCGAATTTATTCTATTGTGACAGCAGTTTTATTTATACCGTTCGGGTTATTGACATGGATGGATGCTCGCAAAATGGAAGCGAATCTTCCCACACCGATGATGGGTATTTGGGAGAGAATTAATATTGGCCTTTTTCTGCTTTGGATAGTTGTGTTAGCCATTGCTCTGATGCGACGAACGACACTGACTGATGTTCAACCCCGTTAGGGGTGGTCTGCTGATCGCTAATCGCCTTAAATGCCCTTCGGGATTCTTTTTCGGAGTCAAACAAAATAATAGACCTGAAACTATAATTGCCAAAATTCCGGCTGTGACAACTGATCGGCTGCAAAATGCACTAAAGGTATTAACACAACGGCATGATTATGCGCATTATATCAAGCCCCGAACAAGTTCGAAGATACTTGAATGTGAATAGCGCGGTTGAAGATGAAGTGTTATTACCGATTACTTCAATTACTCCGCTTCAACTCCTCTTCAGACCCGGTCTTCCGTTGTGCCATTCCTTTTACCTTTTGGTTGCCAAAGTTGTATGTTAGGTTTAGCAAAACGACGCGGGTATCAAAGTCGAGTTTACTCTTTCTCACAAACCCTGCGGCATCGACCACTGAACGAATATGATTCGTATGGAACATGTCCTGTAACGTAAGTCTAGCCTTGAGTCTGGTTTTTATAACTTTTTGCAGGCCGGCATCAGCACTACCTAACCACGGTGAACGGTGAAGAGCATTTACCGCAGGAGCGTTAACCCACCCTGATAACTCAAAGCTCCAACCTTTACCCAGGATCCACGCATTCGAAACAGTCAGCCGTGCGGTAAGCTGTTCGGGTCTTTGCATCGTTTCCAAATACAGGAATTGATATCTTGCATAAAGGCCAACGATAGTAGCTTGCATGGTCCACCCCTTTGCCGGTGTTAATGGAAAACTTACAGATGCGGTGTACACCTGGGATTCACCCGTATTAACAGGAATGCGCTGTGATTGAACACTGTCCGCAGGTTGTACAAAATAAGCGATGTATTCATCAATAAAGCTGGCAGTAAAAGATGTAAATATGCTGCTGTTTAGTCCATGTTTGAGCTCTACTGAGTGAGTATATTGCGGACGAAGAAAAGGATTTCCTTCTGAATAGAAATATGGATCGACATAAGAACGTCCCGGATTCAAATTCTGGTAATTTGGTCGGTCTATTCTTCTGCTGTACGTTAATGCGAGGGTTTGTTTCTTAGACAGTGCGGTTGAAATGAAAAAGCTGGGAAAAAAGTTGATATAATCTCTTTTAACTACCCTATCCGTTGTGATTGAGTTGGCAAGCGATTCTGTATGTTCAACGCGCAGCCCGGCTTGAAGATCTGTCTTATCCGAAAGTTTGCCAGCAAGATTGATATAACCTGCTGTTATCTCTTCTTTAAATTTAAAATGATTTCCCAGCGCTAGGTTTGGCTGAAGATTTCCAATATCTCCTTCACTGACTTTTAAATTGTTTTCGCTGGTTACGCTGCTGAATTTCACACCTGTTTCCATTTTCCAACTTCCGGAAACCGGGCGGCCATAATCGCTCTTGATAGTATACAATGAAATTTCCGACGGCATTTCAATAAACAATTCACTAGTTAGAGGGTGAGGTTGGTCGGATGTCACAGTAGTTGTAATTAGATCATTCAAAAAGCTTCGGTCGAACCATCCAAAGTCCACGTCCGCAGTCAACTGTCCTCCATTATTTCCGAACTTGTGTTGGAGGTTAAAATTGGCTACCTGGTTCGTCAATTTGCTCACAAGAGTTTTGTCGGTTTGTGCATCCAGATAAAAGGGAGCTCCTTTTTCTGAACTAAACGTGCTTCCTGCATCGCCCTCTTCATCGCGACTATTCCAAAAACCTGTCCAGAGGAAGCCTATTGAACTGTTCTTACTTATGTTAAACTCCATTCCTGCTTTTGCATTCTGGGAAAAATCAGGAATTCGCAGGTAGGTGTTCTGAACAGCAAAATTATGATGATCGCCGTCGCTAAATTCCCGTTCCATGCGGAGGTGAAAATAGTTGCCGTTATAGTTAATGCCGTAATTTCCAAATACATTAAATCGCTGACTTCTGTGATTCACTTGCGCGCGTCCACGCGCCCGGCCGTATCGACCGGCACCACCTGCCACTGAAATCATGCCGTTTGTTCCTAGATTGTTGTCCTTCTTCATTACAATATTTATGATACCTGAGTTGCCTGCGGCATCATATCGCGCGGATGGATTGGTGATAAGTTCAATCTTATCAATATTGTCGCTATTAGTACCTCTTAGCAGGGCGACTACTTCCTGGCTGGCAAGGTTAGTTTCCTTCCCATTGATTTGAATAATCACCCCATCTTTGCCTCTGAGCTGTACCTGATCGTTTTGACGGTCTACTGTTACTCCAGGAGCTTTTTCCAAAACTTCCAACGCCGTGCTTCCACCGGCAATAATACTATTGGCTACGTTGACAATTGTCCGGTCAATTTGCTGCTCTACGAAGGGACGTTGCCCGGTTACGGTAACTTCACGAAGCTGTGTTGTTTCGGCAGTGATTGTTATATCGGGTACTTGTTTGGTCGTCGTGGTCTCCTCTATACTAATCCTGGACGAATACGCTTTCTTGAACCCAACCATACTTGCTGAGAGGAGATAGATACCTGGCCTAGCCTTGTCGATAAAATATAACCCGGCGGTATCGGTCACGGCAGCTTTTACAAGGGTCGAATCCTTGTCGTTCAACAAAAGGACGTTCACAAAGGGCAGGCCTTTGCCATCTTGTTGCACTACCTTCCCTACAAGTGATTGTGCTTTTGCATTAAAGCAAGGGCTTAAAATGACAAGTAAAAGCAGGCAACTGTTTAGCTGAAATCGGTTATTTTGTTTCATGGCATCTGAGGTTAGTGATATCACAAACCTCGTTTGAATCGCCCTGCAGGGCTCTTCCAATCGTGCCAATTACTCTTTCATTTGTGCCATTTGCTGCTGCGGATATTCTGAAGGGGTAACCTGATAGGTTTCTTTAAAACATTTTCCAAAATAAGACGGGCTTTCAAAACCGACGCGATACGCAGTTTCTGAAACGGAAAAGCCCTGCATTAAGAATTGTTTTGATCTTTTCAGTCGGTAGTCACGGATTACCTCATTAGCCTTGAGGCCAGTCAAAGTAGAAAGTTTTCGGTATAATGTTCTGCGGCTTGTATTAACAGCGGCAGCCAACATATCGACGTCAAAGACAGGGTTATCCAATTCCTTCTCAATTGCGTCGCAGACCGACTGCCAGAATTTGTCCTGCAGCGTTTCGGTCAACGGTGCAGCATCAACCTTTAACTGCTGTTGATAACGAAGTTGCAGCTTTTGCTGCCTGGCGATCACGTTTCGGATTCTGAGAACTAACTCATCAAAATGGAAGGGCTTGGTGAGGTAATCATCCGCTCCAAAACTTAAACCGGTTAGCCTACTTTCCTGAGCGGCTTTCGCCGTAAGCAAAATGACCGCAATATGATTGGTATCTGGATTTTTCTTTATCAGGTCAGTCAGTTCAAATCCATCCATTTCCGGCATCATGACATCACTGATTACAATGTCGGGCAAATGTGTCTGGCACAAGGCTAATCCCTGCTTTCCGGTAGAGGCTGTTAAAATACGATAAGATCGATTTAATGATTCGGCGATGAAGTCCCGCAGATCGGAATGGTCTTCTACTATTAAAATTAGCGGAAGACTGTCATCTTCCTGGGTGATTCCGTTAGACGTTGCTGGTATCTTAGGCCGAACCTCAACCAGATTAAGAGAGGGCGTTATCGAGTCAACCCTATCCGGTTCAGCTTTTGAAATGGGTAGTATAACAATAAACTTTGTCCCTTCACCCACAACGCTTTCCACCATCACGGTTCCCTTCAACAACTCTACCATTTCCTTCACTAATGCAAGGCCGATTCCTGTTCCTTCAAAACCCCGCGTTCGGGAACTATCCGCCTGGTAAAATCGATCGAAGATGTGGGGCAGTTTGTCGGTCTGTATACCAATACCGTTGTCCTCTACCGTGAGGATTGCTGATTTTGATTCCTGCCCCGACTCGATTAGCTCGAAATTTACTTTTATTTTTCCGCCAACCGGCGTGAATTTGTATGCATTAGACAGCAGGTTATTAACGATCTTTTCCCATTTGTCTGCATCAAAATACCAAACGAACTCGTTTGGCTGATTGTCCATTTCCAAAACAACACCCTTTTCCTCAAGTGCAGGTCGGAACGAGTCAACGAGCTGTGTAGTGAAGGCCGATATATCACCGCGCTGTTCAACCAAGGTCATACTTCCGTTTTCAAGTTTGGAAAGGTCTAATAGTTGGTTGATGAGATGCAGTAATTGATTGGCTTGCCGTTTAACAACAGATAATTTTTTTAGATGATCTGATCGTGATAGTTCCTTCATCAACTGTTCGGCAGCCGGAATAATTAATGAAAGAGGCGTTCGAAATTCATGCGTGATATTTGAAAAGAATCGCGTTTTCATCTCGTCCAGTTCTTTGAGTTGCCTGGCTTCCCAGTCTTTTCTTTCAAGGAGCAATTTTTCCTGCTGAAGGCGAATTCGATATCGAATAAACGTAACAAGTACTAGGGTGAACGTTGTAACGTATATTGTGTATGCCCACCACGTCCGCCACCAGGGTGGATGAATAAGAATAGCCAGTGATCTTTCGGCCCAGACACCGTCGCCATTTGCTGCTTTCACCCGGAAAGTGTACCGGCCGGGAGGCAGGCTATAGTAATAAGCGGTTTTCGCTGAAATGGGTTGATGCCAGGTTTTGTCATACCCTTCCAGTTTAAATAAGTGTTTGTTTAATTCCGGCTGACCGTAATGGATTCCCGCAAAGTCGATAGCAAAGCCATCCTGTTGATAGTTAAGTTCAACATGTTTTCCTTCATTGATCAGATGTTCCATGGAGGAAGCCTTGCTCATTTCGTCACCGCCACCAGAAAGTTTAAAGTTTCGGAAAACAATCTGCGGTGGCCTCCTATCAGGCGGACGAAGTTTTTCGGGAAAGAACGAATAGAAACCTAGGCGATATCCAAAGAAAATCTCGCCTGATGCACTCTCATAGAACAGTCTCTTTCCCTGATAAGCTCCGGTTGCAGTATTGCCCGAGCCAGTAACAAACTTCCTGACCTTATCACGGGTGGGTGGGATTTGAACTAGACCACCCACCGTGTTTACCCAAAGATTGTGATGTCGATCATGGAGAATATTTTGAATGGAGAGAAGTCCTTCACCAGTTTGAGGGTCCGTAAATCTTTTTACTTCCTCCGTATCAATTGACATCCTGTAAAGGTTGTTTCTCGAAGCGATCCAGAGAAATGTGGAATCTTCCGCAAGGGCGAGTACTTCAGTAAATTTTGGATAACGCCTGACCAATCCCGTTTGCCGGTCCAGCTTATTCAGGCTACCCGATGCCCAGGTATATCGGGTAACTGCCCAGATGGCGCCGCTTGTGTCTTCAAGGATGTCTGTAACTATTTTTCCGCTGAGTGTGGTTGAGTCGTTCGGGTCATGATTATAGTGGCGAAAAGTACCAGCATTCCGATCCATCAGTTCAAGACCTCTACCGGTTCCCACCCACAAATTTCCCTGTCGATCTTCGAGTATGGAGTAAATACTATCGCTTGAAATACTTTTGGAGTCAATGCCCGAATGCCGAAAATGTGTACTTCGCTTAGTCAATGGGTTGTAAGCAATCAGTCCAACGTGGGTTCCAATCCAAAGCGTACCTTTACGGTCCGGGTACATTAAATGGATCCATTGATCCTGTTTCAATCCAACCAAATGAGCAATGGATTCAATCCGTCCAGTTGCTCTGTCCAAGTACTTAAGTCCGAAGCTCGTGCCAAGCCAAATATTGCCAATTGAATCCTTGTAAAAGGCTGTCGGAGCCCTATCCATTTCCTGATGGCTCAATTGAAGTGGTGATGAATCGACGCTATAGATATCCCCGTTGCTCGAAGTTCCCAGAAAGAGTTTTCCATCGCGCGTAACCAGCGCAGACCAAAACGATTGGTCCAGAAGTCCGTTGGCATGACTTAATCCCGGCTCATAGTGCGTCATCTTTTTCGTTGACAGGTCATAAGCGTTTAGTCCACCGACAGTCACACCAATCCAGATTCGACCTTGTGCTTCGACGATAAAACTGATTCCGCTCCCCGGAGCGCTAGTATTGAACAATTTGGTATGTCGGTCGCCAAGTTGGAGGTAAGGCCGACTGAGTTTGTTCGGGTCGTTTGGCGTGTATCTATGCCGTTGGAAAGTTCCCGCTTCCCGGTTCATGGTATGAAGCCCATCCCCAAACGTACCTACCCAAAAATTTCCATGACTATCTTCGAGTATCGCTCGCACTCTATTATCAATCAAACTCGTCGAATCACCAGGGTCATTCATGTAGCGGATAAATTTTCCGCTAGCTCTATCAAATCGATTTAAGCCGCCCGCACCTTCCGGCGTTTCCTCAAGAAACGGACTGCCAGTGCCTATCCAGAGATCACCTTTCCGATCCTCATACAACACCCTCACCTGATCATTGCTCAGCGAATTGCTATCGCGGGGGTCATGACGATAATGGGTAAATTTTCCTGTCGCAGGATCCAATTCGTCCAATCCACCATGTGTTCCAATCCACATCTTACCTTGGTGGTCTTGAATTATGCACGTTATGAAATTGTG
>CAMLER010000276.1 GCA_946478915.1 uncultured Chryseolinea sp. | reverse complement strand
CAATAGATCGGGATTTTGAGGATCGTTGGCGTTGATGAGAATATTGTTCAGTTCGATGTGATAGACGGCCATGTTTATACTTAGCAGTTTGCTGAGGAACTCAGTTTTTACTCCACCTTCATACATGGTACTGGTGAGAGGGTCAAAGGGACCTCCGAATCTTTCGGGATCACCTATCGTTCCCGCACTTTGTGGTTGATACCCCTGCGAATAAGTCGCGTATATGCTTACCGGTTCTATCGGAGTGTAAACAAGTCCGAACCGAGGTATAAACTTCTTCTGTTCCACTTTTTCAGCATTTGGCTTTTGGTAGTTCAGAATGTCAGTGTAATACTCCTGTCTGAATGCGAGCAATACTTGCAGCTTTCCCCATGAAATCTGATCCTGTACATAGACACCGCTCACATAATACTTCGTGACTGCCTGATTACTGGAAACATTGAAGTAGCCTGAAATCTCCGAAATAGCATAGCTGGGGTTTGCCAGATCGAAATGAGGTACATTTGGTACCGGTCTGTTATTTTGAATCAGGTAATTGTCACGATTGGCCGGATTATAAGTGCTTATCACTCCGTCGTTAGCTGCGTTCCGGTATCCGGTAGCATTATAATTTGAGCCTCCGACGGGAGATATGTTTTGGATGTAGTCGTACCCTGCCAGCAACTTGTGGTCTATTGGTCCCGTCTTTAGATCGCTTACGAAGTACACTGTTATATTGTCATTGTAATTTTTTCGTTTACGACGGATCGTTTGCATTTCCATCAAAGTAGGTATCTCTACTCCGTCGGCATCCACAGCGTATCGGTTGGAAGTGCGGTGTTCCAGCAAGTCTTCATCATACAGGAACTTCATATAAGAAGCATTGAAAGAAAATCGATCCGAAAATTTATGCTGTATGGACGCCGTTGTGTACAGGTTTACTTCATGGGCGTAATCATTTTCCTTGCCAATGGCAAATGAAATAGGAGTGGAGTGAAGATCGGTTCCGGCAGATGCACCAAAGATCGGTTGACCGCGATCTAACCGGGATTTCGACTTGGCATACACGAAGTCGATGTTGACTTTCGTCTTATCTGTTGGAATGAATGATATGGATGGTGCTATCACTATATCTTGACCGCCCTGAAGGACGCGGAATGACTGAGCGTTTTGATAGGCGACGTTCATACGGTAGAGCAGCGTTTTCTCTTCATCCATCGGCCCGGTAAAATCGCCTGTTATCCTGAAGGTATTGTAACTTCCTGTGGCAAAGCTTATAGCCTTACGTGATTCGTCGAGCGGTTTCTTAGTAACCGTGTTTACTGTGCCCCCTGGATCGGAATTTGCAAATAAAGCAGAGGCTGGACCTTTAATAACCTCGACACGTTCTACGTTGGGAAGTAATGATTGCCCCCAGCTGTTGGTTGGGTCGCGCAAACCGTTTATCAACGCATTGCCGGCGCGAAATCCACGCAGGGAAAAATCATTGTTGTAGAAGGAAAAGACATTCACGCCACTCAAATTTTTTAGCACGTCACTGGTCTTGAAGGCTTGCTGATCGTCAATTACTTCCTTGGTTACGTAGCTAATGGCCTGGGGTACAAGTTTGAGTGGAGTTTCCGTCTTGGTTCCGGCAAATGAGGCAGTATTTTTATAAGTGCGCTCCTTCCGGCCGGTGATCTCGACCTCTTGCAATTGTTCGCTTGTTTCCGCTAGAACAAAATCTATCAAACTAGTCTGATCAGCGGCAACGGAAATGGATCGGTTAATTGTCGTAAATCCGATGCTTGATACTATCAAGGTGTAATTCCCGGCAGGGACTTTTTCGATGACAAATTTTCCATACTGATCGGTAGAGGCGCCAAGGGCGGTACCTTTCACAGCGATGTTGGCAAATTCAATGGGCTGACGTTCAGCTGTTTCTATTGTCCCTCTAACTGATCCTGTTTGAGCTTGACCCAGTATCCCGGTGAACAAAATGGAAACAAGAAGTAGAACTATTTTCATAAAAGGAAGACTTATTTAGACTCATTATAAATAAAGCGGCAAGATTAGAGTCCTGACCATTATTTGCAAGTTTTATCTAGAATATTTCTAAACAAGCGTTTTGAACCGGTGATATGAGTTAGCGAGACAGAACAAAAGGATGTCGTTGCTGAAAAACGGAACCGTTTGTTCGAATGCGAGTTATCTTAGTATAAAAGACAGCAGCTATGAAACGAGTTATTTTCAGTCAACCAGGGAAGCGGTTTGCACTGCTTCTTATTATCATGTCCTTTTTTTCATTCGCTCCACTGCATCACGGGTGGAGTAGCTATGATCAAACCAAAACATTGAATTTTACCGGCAAGATCGTAAAGACAGGGTACGAAAGTCCTCATGGCATGATTGAGCTACAGGTGGAAAAGAAAAAATGGACAGTAGTATTGGCGCCACCGAGCCGGATGGAAAGCCGCGGGCTCACGGAGGATATGCTTAAGGTCGGGACTACAGCAACGGTGGTGGGGTACCCTCATTTAAAGGTTAAAGATGAAATGCGGGCGGAGAGAATAACCATTGGCGGTAAAACCACCGAACTACGGTAGCATGAAATACGAAGACGTCTTTGAATGGCTGGACCAAAGTTACCTGGCCGTTTCAATTCGTCAGTCGCCATTACTTTTTCCTGTAATTGAAGTTGTCCATATAATTGGATTCACTGTTTTGGTGGGCAGCGCTTTTCTTTTTGATCTGCGCTTGCTTGGATTCTCGAAGAAGCTTTCCGTTAATAGTGTTGCCAACTATGTACTGCCGTGGTCGCGCGGAAGCTTAATCTTTGTCATACCATCGGGGATTCTTCTCTTTATTTCCCAGGCAAAGGCCTTAAGTACTAATGGAGTGTTTGGCTTGAAACTGATTTTGATACTGCTCGCCTTTATTAATGCCGGAATCTTTCATCGATTTACATTTACGTCTTCGTCTGATTGGCAAATAACGGGAACACCACCGGGTGCAAAGGCCGCGGCAATAATTTCTATAACGCTTTGGATCTCCGTGATCACCTGCGGCAGATTGATCGCTTACTTCTAGATTGTTGACATGCCAGTTAGGCGCGGACAGACTACTTACTACTTACTACTTACTTATTCACACCTCTTGTGTGTCTGTGCCTTGGGTTCCAAAAATTTTTTCTGTCAATCGACAGAACTCTCACAGAATAACTCTTCCGAATATCATAAAAATCAAAGAGATTAAACCCCAATGTTCAGACTTGGTTTCTTATTATTAGCTTTATGCATGAACCAAACCATGCACGCACAGCTTACATACAACGTTAAATCCACCAAGGAGAAAATCACAATAGACGGAAATTGGGACAAACCAGTTTGGCAAAATGTAAAAAGTATTAAGATTGAAAACCGGATGGGGGATGAGCCTCACTTTCGCCCTGTAACTGAAGCAAAGGTACTTTACGACCCCGCGAATGTCTATGTTATATTTCGGGTGCACGATAAGTTTGTCAAGAGTACCGTCACGAAGTATAACGGACATGTATCGGGTGATTCATGCGTCGAATTCTTTTTTTCTCCAAATTCAGCAGAGCCAGGTCACTACTTCAACCTAGAAATCAACGCGGGGGGGACCCCACTGATCTTTTTCGTCACCAAACCGCGAAAGGAGCATAAGAAGATACCTGATGAACTGATCTCGCAGATCGAAATCGCGCATTCGCTTCCGGCCGTAGTGGATCCTGAGATCGAAGAGGAGGTTACATGGACTATTGAGTACCGGCTACCCCTTTCCATTCTCAAAGATTTTACCGACGTGGATATGCCAAAGCCTGGTGTAACATGGCGCGCTAATTTTTACAAGACCGGAAGCGATACGAGCAATCCACACTATTATACGTGGTCGCCGGTGTCCAATCCGTTTCCAGATTTTCATTTGCCCGCTTACTTCGGAACTATTCAGTTCGATTGAGTGAATATTTCTCGCGATCTATCTGGCAAAGAACGCAGTTTAACTGGTGAAAGAAATTTAGAAATATGAAAAGAAGGGATTTAGTTAAAGGCATGACTTTGCTGCCTCTCGTGGGCAGCACAACGGTTTCGCTGGGCGCTGCGGTACAACCAACAGCCGATCGTGATTTTTACAAGGAACTTGGTATACGTGTCTTCATTAATGCTGCAGGTACGTATACATTCATGACCGCTTCACTGATGCCACCTGAAGTGGTCGATGCCATTCGGACAAGCTCGAAGCAATTTGCAATTCTTGATGATGTTCAGGATAAAGTAGGTGAGCAAATTGCAAGAATATGCAAAGCAGAAGCAGCTATGGTTACCGCCGGATGCTGGTCAGCATTAGTACTTGGTATGGCTGGCATTCTCACCGGCATGGATAACAAGAAAGTAGCGATGTTACCGTTCCTTGAAGGGTCGGATATGAAGTCCGAAGTGATTGTCCAGAAGACGCATGCGAACGGCTATCACATGGCTTTGACGAATACCGGCGTGAAGATCGTTTTGGTGGAAACAACAGATGAGCTTCGAAAAGCAGTGAATGAAAAGACGGCATGCCTCTGGTTCCTCAACCGCGAGGCACATGTAGGCAATATCAAACACGATGAATGGTTGAAGCTGGGAAAGGAATTTAATATTCCAACAATGATTGACATTGCGGCGGATGTCCCGCCCGTTGAAAATTTATGGAAGTATAATGAGATGGGTTTTGATCTGGTTTGCATCTCAGGAGGAAAGGGACTTCGTGGACCTCAGAGCGCCGGAATTCTAATGGGTAAAAAAGATCTGATAGCAGCTGCACGCTTAAATGCACCACCACGTTCTGGTATTGCGCGGGGACAAAAAGTAAATAAGGAAGAAATTATCGGAATGTATGCAGCGCTGGACCGATATATAAAACTGGATCATGCAAAGGAATGGAAAGCGTGGGAACATAGTATCGCCTTGATCGATGGCGCTGTTAAAAAAGTAAAAGGTGTAAAGACGGAAGTCATTGTGCCTCCTGTTGCTAATCACACGCCTTCTTTAAAAATTACATGGGATCCTAAAATAACGCAGCTTAGCAGTGAAGCCCTGGGAAATCAACTTCGAAGCGGGTCGCCATCCATAGAAATTATCTCGTGGGAAGAAAAGGAAAGCGTTAAGCTTACGGTCTTTATGCTGCAGCCAGGAGAAGATCAAATCGTGGCGCGACGAATTCGGGAAGAACTCGAAAAAGCGTCGCAGTCATGAGCCTCTTCCTCTTGTAATTTTGAATCAAAAACATTTTCAGACTGATATGAAGAGATATGTATTCTCAGGGATCCGGTGCGTATCATGGGCCGTTGGCTTTACGTTGCTCATGCTCTTTAACAGGTGTGCTACCGATGAGGGCAGGCAAGCACTTCCAAGCGGAGATCCTGACAATGGGAAGCTTTCGATACCCGGCGGTTTCGAAGCGCTCGTAGTTGTAGATAGCGTCGGAAGGGCAAGGCATCTTGCCGTAAATGACAACGGTGATATCTATATAAAACTTCGCGGAGTTACGCCCCAAGGTGGCTCTGTTGCATTGCGCGACACAACTGGCGATGGCAAAGCGGATATCATAAAATATTTTGGGACGTATAAAGATCCCCGGTCATACGGTACGGCTATGCGCATATATAATGGTTATATATATTTTAGTACAACTAAAACTGTTTACAGAAATAGACTGGTCCGGGGTCAACTGCTTCCTGATACCACCACCGAAGCGGTGGTGATTGATGATTATCAAGGCCGTGTTGAGCATGTCGCAAAACCAATTGCCTTTGATGACAAAGGACATATCTATGTCCCATTCGGCGCGCCGGGCGATATGTGTCAGGTCGAGAACAGGGTACCGGGTTCTCCCGGACAATTTCCCTGTCCGGAACTGGAACTACATGGCGGCGTGTGGCAGTTTGATGCAAACAAAATCGGACAATTGCAAAAGGATGGCAAGCGCTACGCAACGGGTATACGCAGCCTGGTAGCAATGGAATGGAACTTCCAGGACGGAAATCTTTTTGCTGTTCAACATGGTCGCGATGACTTTTTCCGTACCTGGCAGGATCTGTACTCTCCTCATAAAAGCGCGATGCTTCCTTCAGAAGAATTCTTCCGCGTGACTGAAGGTACCAATGGGGGATGGCCCTACTATTATTTTGATCAGATGCAGAACAAGAAGGTCTTGAATCCTGAATATGGCGGAGATGGAAACAAAAATGATGGAGCAGATACAGTGGCAATGCCTTTAATCGGTTTCCCTGGACATTTTGCACCAAATGATTTGTTGTTTTACAAAGGAGACCAGTTCCCAGCCCGGTATAAGAACGGCGCCTTTATCGCATTTCACGGTTCGACTATACGCGCACCTTATCCACAAGCTGGATATTTTGTAGGTTTCGTTCCGTTCAAGGATGGGAAACCTTCGGGACCCTGGGAAGTGTTTGCCGATGGATTCTCACAACTGGATACCATCGTAAATGTTTTTGATGCCAAGGGTCGTCCTATGGGCCTTTCAGAGGGGCCAGATGGCTCCTTATATATAACCGAGAGTGTCAACGGCAAAGTGTGGAGAGTGATGTATAAGGGTGACAAAAATGCGTTCGGCGAACAACAACTCGCGGAAATGGAACAACGCAAGATGCGCACCAATATCAAAGATCCTGATGAGGATAAAGACAATCTCTTGAAAGGAAAAGAAGCACCGGGTCAGGTTGCCTACAATCGGTATTGTGGTACTTGTCATATGCCGGGTGGACAAGGCGATGGCAATAGATATCCACCACTTTTCGGGTCGGAGTGGGTGAGTGGACCAAAGCAGAGATTGATTGAATTGGTTTTAAATGGTATGTCAGGACCTATTAAAGTAAGAGGTAAATCGTATG
>CAMLER010000275.1 GCA_946478915.1 uncultured Chryseolinea sp. | reverse complement strand
CTTAAATCAAACATTTAAAGATTTTGAGTTAATTATTTGTGATGATTGTTCGACGGATGATACGGAAAATATTTGCAGGCAGTTCGCCGCGCAGGACAAGAGAATCCGGTATTATCGCCACGTATCCAATATGCGCATGCCTGAAAATTGTAATTTCGGCATCAAACAGGCTAAATATCCCTATGTAGCCATCCTACATGATGGAGACAGGTTCAGAGCTGACCTTATCGAACAATGGTATAAAGCCTGTTCCGAAAACGAATCCGTTGGATTTGTATTTAATGCGATTGGTGTTACGGACGCCAATGAAAATCTTATCCCCTCTGAAATATTTGATTACACTCGCTTCAAAGAAGGAGTTATCAAGGGCCAGCAGCTTTTATACGAGGTGTATTTCAGAGACTGGAGATTTGCCTCTCCCGTCTACGGAGAAGTGATGGTTAAAAAAAGTCTGCTGGAGCAGAAAGGTTATTTTAAGAAGAGGTACGGCTTCTATGCTGATGTTGATTTCTGGATGGATGTGCTTCAAACGCATGATGCGTATTTTTGCGAAGATATTTTAATAACTGGTCCAGAAAAGGAAATTCAGCCCCGGTTGTTTGATGACAATCCGATCCGGTATTTTATTTACATGTTTTACATGCACCTTAAGCACAGGAAAAAAGCGTTCAGGAGACAGCCTATACGGTTAATTCGTGAAATGACAATTTTTTGGGCTCAGGCATTTTTGGGATTCAACTTCTGGCTTTTGGCAATCGTGAAGAATTTTTCCTTTATGTATTTCATCGAGCTGCGCCGTTTGTTGAAATGGAATTTTATGTTCCTGGCGTCATGGACTATCGTATTGATCCTGTACCCATTGCTTTACCCATTTCTTAAATTATACAATTTCACTAAACGGATTTTCGTAAGGGAAGCCGAGCCCAAAAAATTCCAATCTTCGGGCGTTTGATTATTATTCTTTTTGATCTGTAAGATAATTTATCAGAATGAACGTCAGGCCGAACCCTGAGAAAATTCCTTCTACCCATACGGCAAACGTTGCAATATAGGGATTCAGGTGAATTCCCATAGCTTCTTCTTCGATGATAGTTTGCATCAATTGCGTATCAATTTTCAGATAAAGGAAGAGGAATAGAACAAAAGTGGACGTACCAATAAATGCGGATGCTACGCCCGTGGCAAGGGCTCGAAAATAGTTTAGCTCGCCGTGATGGGTTCTTCTATACTGTTTGAGGGAATAATATATTCCGGCTCCCATTATAAAGAGATTTAGCAATCTCAATTCCAATACGTGAAGAAATCCAAAAATATAAGCTATGAAGAAATATAGTATTAATCCTCCGGCGATCAATGATCCATAAATTTCGGGAATACGCCTCGCGTTGTGAAATATTTTAGCAGTTATGGGTTTCATAAGAATTTTTTAGGTTCTGCTTGCTATGAAGGAATAAGAAGGGCCGCTTTCGCGGCCCCGATTCTTTCATTCCCTGCGCCAGCATTACCCGGATCAGGTGGTAGAGGTATTAAATCTCAGCTATTTCAGTTGAAGTTTAGCACCCTCATGAAAGAATCTACTTTAATACATCAAAACATTATGCCAAATAATAAACCGACTAGTGGGGCTTCAGGACATTCTATTTAAAAAACGGAGTTTGAATCATTTTCCCCATAAGTGTGGAAATAATTGGCGCTACAAGGATAATACAAATTCCTGCCGAGGCGGTTGCGCAAAACTTTGCCGCCAATCAATGGAGAATACATGTTGTATAACGCGCTTAAACGTGGAGAAATCGTTCGGTTTCCTGATATACAAATGAGCACCCAGGTCATACACACGATTGATGTTACCCGGAAACGAGGAAGTAGAGAATATGACCACCGGGAGCGTCCTTAGCTTGGGATCGCTTTTAATTTTTTGAAGGCATTCAAGGCCATTTACAATAGGCATGTTCAAATCTAAAAACAGCAGATCAGGAAGTGAGGTCATACTGTTCAATAGCGAAAGTGTTTCTTCACCATCTCTCGCCATTGAAAGATGGACAAGCGACGGCAGCTCCCTGAGAGCCTCCTGAAAAAGGAGTTGATCATCTTCGTCATCGTCGGCAAGTAGGACGTGTTGCGTCTTGAATTCCGATAATTTCATATACAAAAATACTGAATAGTAAAATCCCTTTTAAAACGCTTTGCCTAGAATGGATACCCAATGGCAATGTTAAAAATAAGGTTGTTCTTTCGCCAGGTCGAGCTGCCAAAATCAATATTGTCGACGACCCATGGGTCATCCACTCTTGATGGAATACGCAATGGAAACGCCGTATCCAGGCGAAGGACAAAAAAATTGAAATCAAATCGCAAGCCAACACCAGTACCGACCGCTAATTCTTTTAGGAAAGTGTCTGCATGAAATCTTCCGCCTTTGCGGACTTCTTCGGTTGGATCGTCGGAGGGATCGTTGCTGACGGAGTCTTCCCGCTGGAGAAGCCAGATATTACCAGCGTCGAGAAAAACAGCACCTTTAAGAAATTTAAATATATCAAAACGATATTCAACATTGCCTTCCAATTTTATGTCGCCCCGCTGGTCGATGAACTGGGTGTTGACTGTCGAATCCTCTCTTACGTTGTATGTTCCTGGACCGAGCGATCTGGCCGGAAACGCTCGAATGCTATTGGAACCTCCAATCGAAAACTGTTTGATATAGGGCATCGTTTCCGCATTTTTATATGCATATCCCGCGCCTATGATCAGCCGTGTAGCAAGTTTATTGTGAATATCGAATTGCCAATAGTATCTGAAGTCAATATCACCCTTCACGTATTGCGCATATGGTTCATTGAATATTGTCAAAGGGAGTTCGCTCGATTTATTAAACTGACGTTGCACCGCATAGAATAGATTTCCGGCGACATCAACATTTCCGTTAAAGTAAAAATTGTGCGGACGGAATTTTCTTTTCTCAAATTTTTCCAACGGATCTTCGGTGAGCTGGCTGTTGAAAGTATAAGAGTACCGTGTTCCAATGATAAACTGATTTTCGAAAGAATTTGCCAAAACAGGATTCTGCTCCAGTTGTTCTTTAAAATCAGGTGATTGCTTGTCGGTTCGTACATAACTGATATCGATCGGGTATAACTCATGCGTTTTCGCCTCTGTCTCCATCCAATTATATCCCGCGCCTATGTTGAATGAATTCATTCGAAAATAGCCTACCCGATTCTGTACGTTTACGCCGGCCTTTAATACGGTCTTAGGGATGAATTTCCGAGACGAATAGTCGATGGGTATGGGAGCGATGAACCGTGGAACTGTAAGTGAAGCTTCCAAGCCAACTTCTAGCGCGTTCAGGGGCTCACCTTCGGTTTGCCCACCCACTTGCACTTCGTAAGCACTATTCAATTTTAATTGAAACAATTCGGCTCCTCCAAGAAAATTACGATTCGTAAATGTCGCTGACACCCCGGGACCAACAAAGTTGTTGGATTTTGATACGGCCTGGACTTCCACACGGATGGATTTTTTTTTCAGCGCTGTTAAATAAATGTTTGTATTCAGGAGAGCGGAATCGGGATGAACCTCAGAAAATTTAATATTGACAAATTTGAACACCCCTAAACCCATTAGATGGTGTAGCGTAAACTCCTGATCTTCGCGTCGAAAAATGTTGCCCTTCTTGAAATTAACTACTCGGGTGATAACCCTTGGCCGGAAGTTGCCTGCGGAGTCAATATAGTTGTATCCATCTACCTCCTGCGCATATGATGACCTGACTGCGGAGTCGATTGATAGATTGTAACTTGAATAAATATTTACATCATTGATCTTGTATATCCGTTTGGCCTTTGCAGGTATGCCCTGCTCAAGCCTTAGGCGGACGTTTACTTTTCTTTCGCCCGTTGTGCTGTCAGCTTCAAAAATTAAATAGCGATCGTCGAAATAGTAGAATCCTACATTTTCCAACTCATTCTCTATGCGCGATTGTTCAGCTTGCAATCTTTCGAGATCAAACCTTTGGCGCTGCTTCAACAGCGAAGTTTCACGAACCTTTCTCAGGATAGGAGCGTACACGCTATCTCTTGGAGTAGGATATCGGATCGTGTCAAGACGATAAGGCCGAGGTAAAATTATATTATAATTTACGATCGTTTCGTGCTTCTTGACTTTTGTTGTAAAGCTAACCTCAGACTGAAAATATCCATCGTTTTTAAGTTGGCCATCTAAAGTTTTCGCGATCCTGTCAGGCTTGGCCTCCGAAAAAAATACAGGTGGTTGTCCCAATTTATTTTTTATAAAACTCTTTAGACCTTTCTCCTTTTTGGGCGTTCCAGCGATGTAGTAGAACCATACGGAAGGTCTCATGCCCAGAAACTTCTTATTTGGCTTGGGCTGAATAAATTCTTCTAACTCTGTTTTTAATATCTTTTTCCGCCCAACCTTTTGGCCCTGAGTATCAAAATGTATTTCGTGACCACCATAAAACGACTCACCTTCTTTCAAAAATTTTGTTGCAGTACAACCATACATACCCATCACAAGCAATACAAGGCAGACGCTCTTTACAAAGCGACGTAAAGGTGAACTGATAGTTCGGCGGGATGGATTATTTGTCTTTTTCATTTGCCTTAAACAGTTCCCGAAGGGTGTTATAATCCTTTATGTATATGAGGCCCACGCCGGTTTCGATCAATTCACCACTGACCATGTCATAGTTACTTTGTCTGAACCCTGTTATCCGGAAGCGTCCGTCTTCCGTAAGCTTGTATTCAAGTGCGAGGTCGCCAATGTAATCACTTGCAGAGCTCTGCTTCGAAGCCTCCCCTTCGACTTCCAAATTTCCAGATACCTTGACGATGAGGCGGTCATCCAGAAGACTCTTCGACAATCCTAATTGAACTTGGGTTTGACCCTCGCCACTACCGGTTGAATAATCTTCGTAAGACTTTACATCGAATGACAGTTCGACTCCCTCGACGTTTTGAGAGAGCCGGTTCAATTGTTCAGATAGCAGCTTGCTAACACTTCGGCGCGCAACGCCTTCCGCGTCAGACCCTGCCGCGCTTTCAAGTGGATTATCAGAGATAAAACGCTTGAGTACCAAGAGCGCGAAAACTTGCTTGTTAAGGTCCGATTCCCTTGTATTAACATCGCGTATCTTTGCATATACGACACCGCCCAAAGCGTTCCGATCGCTTTCAGGCATATCAAGCTCAAAGCTTATTTCAGGCGTCAGCAATTCTCCGCCAATCTTGAGGTAAACGAGGAAGGGCAATCGTTGCTTATAAGTACTAGACAACTCACCACTTGGGTCAGTTCCAATTAACAAATCCATTGGCGATGTTTCTACTTCATAGATCGCGCGGATATTCATTGTAGCGTCTGTCGGGCTTCCGGACCAGATAATAGTGCTGCCTTTTTCGATAAGGAATTTTCGTTTTACAAATTTGTAAAATGAAAGATCGTAGCTGCCCTCACTTATTTCATATCTTCCAGAGAGAATCATATCTCCCGTGGGATCGATATCCAGTGTCAGGGTTGAATTTCCCTTAACTGAAAGTTTGTCACCGGTTGCCGGATCGATAACAATATTGAATGTCTCCCGATCACTAAGCTCAATGTTGGCCGATAAGTCAATACCTCTAAATGTTGACTTAATAGTGTCGGTAGGAGTAATTGATGCGAGAAACGGATCGTCCTTCGCATCGCGATCGACCCAACGCACAATTCCTTCCTGTTCAAGAACACCTTTCTCTGAATCAGGAATCACATACGTGAATTCGCTGTCATCCGAAAGATTAATATTCATATCAATTACAGGCTGGATAAAATCACCTCCGATTTTTGCGTTTGTGGACAGCTTCACGTTGCCATAAAAAAGTTCGTTATCTTTTTCTGTGGAATTGAGAATTTGAAAATTCGTGGCGTTGAGGTTGAGCTTTAGCTTAAAGTCCTGAAACTGTTCTGAAATAATTTCCCCATCGATTTTGGCAACGTTGTTTTCCCGATCCTTAATTTCAAAGTCGGGTAAAATTATTCTGTCATTTTGTATGCTAATAGTTTCATCTTCTAAGACAAACTCTGTATTGACCGCCGAAGGTGTAAAGGATGCGTTAAGAAATTTCAGCTCACCATCGATGTTGGGTTTTGTGGGGTTCCCCACTATACTTACCCTCCCTTGAAGCTGTCCCTTGGTATTTTTCAATTGACCAAGCGTCAATGGTTCTATGCTGGAAAGATCAAACTTTTGTATTTCAGCAAGGAAATTAAGTTCCGGCGCGTTCGCATCGGCGGTATAGTATCCGGCGGCCTTTAAAGCGGTATTCTCGCTTTCTAACCTTAGATCAATATTGAGCGGACCATTCGCCGTTTGACCGAGCGCCAGCGCGAGGTCTCCCCAGGTCTGATCCAAAATCTTAAGGCTTTGAACCGTTAACCTTGTATTAAAGGCACCAGATTTTGAGGATGTCAGGTTAACATCTCCATTGGCGAGACCATCAAAAGGGATAATGCCTTCTACTAGTCGGGAAATGTTCTGAAGGTTCAAATCCTTAAATAGAATCGATACAATTGAGTCCGCGTCATCGCTTGTCTCAAGCGAAATCACTTCGTTAATATTAGTGATTGAAAAATTATTGGCTTGGATCCCCGCTGACGTAAACCGAAGTGAGTTATCAGCCGGAACAGTCCATGGTGCATAATTCATCACCACTTCATTCTGGAGGAATTTGAACTGAAATACTTTTTCAAGACTATAAAATACTCCTCCAAGGACATACTTATCTTTTTGAAGTGAATCCAGGATCACCAGCCTGGAACGGATGGAGTCATCTGCCACTTGTCCGATAACTTGTAGGGCCTCGAGTCCAAGTGAATC
>CAMLER010000274.1 GCA_946478915.1 uncultured Chryseolinea sp. | reverse complement strand
CTCTGCACTGGGCGCTATTGTTACATTTTACAAGACATGGAAACGCACTCCCGAGATAAAGTTCGGATTCATTGCGTTTACGATCCTTTTAACGATTGTGGCGGTACTTGCTGTCTCATTCTTTTCAAGCTTTCAAATGTTCGTGTTGGTTACTCTATATGCAAGCTTATACATTGGCAGAATTATGCACGGGCATTTAATTGATGGTATTGAGAAATCGCCAGACTATGTCACGCCTCTTATGCTATTGATATTGCTCATACCAGGCTTCTCGCACTCAAATTATTTTTTCATAATTCTAACGGCATGGCTGTCTGTCAATATTGCTATTCTAACGGTTCGAACATTTTCCATTTTGAAAGTGTATTGGGTCTGGCTTAATTTACGAACGAAAGTATGAAGCATGTGACCAGAAAAATTTTGCTGAATCCGGGACCCGCTACGACCACCGATAGCGTGAAGCAAGCCATGGTTGTCGAAGACATTTGTCCTCGCGAAAAGGATTTCGGAAAGTTGCTCGACACGATCAAAGATGACCTGGTTAAGGTTGTTCATGGACAACCCGACTATGTAGCAGCGCTGTTCACTGCTAGTGGTACCGGCGGGCTGGAATCTGCGATTACATCAGCAGTACCGAGAAATAAGAAACTGCTGGTAATTGATAATGGGGCTTATGGCGCGCGAATGGCAAGCATTGCCTCAACCTTCGGTATCAGCGTTGTGCCATATAAGCTGGCATATGGCGACTATCCTGACATTAGCCACATTGAAAAGCTGTTAAAGGAGAACAGTGACATTAGTCACCTGGCCATAGTGCACCATGAAACAACGACGGGCATGCTCAATCCCGTGGAAGATATATGTAATTTGGCTCACCAAAACGGAGTCGAAGTAATTGTCGATTGTATGAGCTCCTACGCTGGAATCCCGATCGACATCAGGAAGTGGAACGCCAGCTATCTGATTTCATCTTCCAACAAATGCATACAGGGAATGCCGGGGATGGTCTTCGTAATCTTTAAGAAAGCCCTGTTGCCACATCTTAAGGAGCAAAAACGATCATTCTATTTCGATTTATACAATCAATTTGTCGGTTTTGAAAAAACAGGACAGATGCAATTCACACCTCCGGTTCAGGTGGCGTATGCACTGCGCCAGGCAATGGACGAATATTTTGCCGAGGGAGAAATCAACCGATGGAATCGATACCAGGAGAACTGGAACACCCTATATACCGGATTGGAAAAGTTAAACTTTGAGTTTCTTCTTCCGGAAAAACATCAATCAAAAATACTATTGGCTGTAAAAGAGCCTTCTGATCCAAGATATAACTTCGACGAAATGCATGACTACTTGTATGAGCGTGGTTATACAATTTACCCTGGCAAAGGCGCCAGGGAAGCCACCTTCAGGCTTTCGGTTTTGGGAGATCTTTACAAAAATGACATAGAAAATTTTTTGAAAGAGCTGAAAAATTATCTGGCATTCCAGTCCCCATAGACCAACCGTGATGCGATACAGGATCTTACTTATCTTCTTACTGTCGGGGACTACCGTTTTCGCACAACAATTCGGCTTGTCTTTCTCCTATTTTATTCCAAAAGACGGATATTTCTCGACGCCAATCAGCCCCTTCTCAATCCGCGGCCTTGGCGTTGATCTTAACCGTTTCATCGCACTTGAAACGGGTGCTTCACTTTACCGAATGTCAGGCCTGAACGTAAAGGACCTTCCTTTTGAAACAAAAGATGCCTTAGTCGGCCCCAATTTCACAATTCTTGTTCCAGCGGAAATTGTTTTTCAATTGAAAGGCTCGTCGGTAGAATTTGATGTCAAAGGAGGAGTTTTTGGCTTCTACGGCTTCGACCAAAAAATCAATTACGGCAATTTTGACAAAGCGATAAGAAAACATGAAAACTGGGAGGTGGCCAACAGTGATTTTAGCTATGAGAACAAGCCAGGATGGGGCTACCTATTTGGCGCGGAGTTAACGCTCTACGTAACCCAGCAGGTAGGCATTTCGTTGGAGAGTAATTATCTGATGGGAGATTCCGGATTTCCGCTTAAAGGCCGGTATGCAGGTGGCTCGACAACAATAGAATCCAAGGAGGTTGAATATCCTGATGCTAAAATTGATCTTACAGGTTTGGAGTTTTCTATCGGAGTAATTTTTGATTCGGGGCAAGGTAGCAGTCCCGCGAAAAAGAGAAGGAGGCGATAATTCTCATGGGAATACGGAATAATGTACCGGGAAAACGATAAGGTTGGTCGCTATGGTTATCATGAATAGTAAATACGAAAACCAAAATCACAACCTGATAAATAGACTTATTCCTTTTTGATTTTGATAACCTTACCTAATCGAATAAACAATTTTTTTCTGCTATCGGGCGCTAACACAAGCCCTCAACTATGAACGAGCAAACCGGAACCAACAAAGTCTTTGTTGTTGGTATGATCTTAAGCATGACATGCTGGGGCTTCAGTTGGACGTCTGGAAAAATACTAACTGATTACGGCGATCCGCTAACCATCTCTTTTCTGAGATTCGCCCTCACATTTGTCTCCTTGCTCGTGTTGCTTCCTCTTATGAAGGAAAAGCTAACTATCAGCACGAAAGGAATTTGGGACCTTCTTATCTCATCCGCATTAATTTCAATATATACCTTTCTTTTTTTTAAAGGCGTAAGCGTTGGAAAGGCTGGCGCAGGCGGCGTACTTGTTACAGTGCTAAATCCAATCATAATATACGCGATGACAATCACACTATCCCGAAGGAGGCCAAGTCGCAATGAAGCAATTGGTCTAGCCCTTGGGTTGGTTGCCGGTGTCGTATTGTTAAGATTAACTACCCAAGCCGGCGAGATATTCAAGGCGGGCAACATCTATTTCCTACTGGCCGCATGTTCATGGGCTGTTCTGTCACGCTTCACATCTAAGGCGGGCAAATACGGATCTTCTTTATCATTCAGTTTATGGGTGTATGGAGTCAGCACCTGCCTTATGTTCTTATTTGCCGGTGCTTCTTCCACTGCGTCTACCCTTCAAAAATCAGATGGAATGTTTTGGGGAAACCTCTTTTTCAGCGCAACCATCACAACTTCGCTTGCCACAACATTTTATTTCGTTGCCACCTCAAGGATCGGTGCAAGCAGGGCGAGCAGCTTCATTTTTATGGTACCCTTTTCAGCTGCCTTGGGCTCGTGGATATTTCTTGGCGAAGTAATTGAAATGCACACGATCATCGGCGGTTTGCTGGGTATCGCAGCAGTTTACATCTTGAATCGCAAAGATGTGAAAATTAAGGGCCAGCTTCAACGATAACGTCTTCAAAACGCGCTGGCATTCGCTTCATCTCGGGCACATCTTTGTTATATTTCCCAAATAATAATCTGGAGTCCTCAAGAAACACCTTATGCGCTGCACGCGATTCAGCATCCTTGATAAATTTGACGTGGCTTCGGTCAACATCTTCGGGCAATAAGTAATAATCCTTGTGAGCATCTGCCGTTCGATAAACCCATGCCAAATAATATCCTGCGCTATCGATGCTCACCTGAGCGCTATCCGCCGCGTATGAAATTTTTTCTATTTCAAGGTAGGCCATGGCTCCCCCATCCGTATAGCGCTTTCGCTGACCCGATATATAATTGCCGAGTGAGTAGGCAACAAATTGATTTTTATCCTTTCTCCATTCCATCGGCTGCACCACGTGAGGGTGAGCGCCAATTACAAGCATCGCGCCATTCTTGAAGCAAAAATCGGTAAGATCTTTCTGGTTTTTGGAAGGCAGGCTTTGATACTCCGCACCCCAGTGCGTGAATACGATGATCACGTCCGGGTTTGAATTCTTTGCTTTTTCCAGGTCGCGGCGTATAAGGGCGGTATCAAGGTGGTTAACAACGTTAGGCTTTGTTACAGGTATGCCGTTGGTGCCATACGTATAATTGAGAATGGCAAGACGGAACCCGTTCTTTTCAACCATTAACGGAGTTTGTTCTTCCTTTGAAATGGAATCCTTGAACGTACCTGTGTGCGCGATTTGCAGGCTATCCAATACTTTAATAGTCCGCTCAATCCCCTTCCGACCCCGATCAACGGAGTGGTTATTCGCCGTAACCAGAACGTCAAATCCGATATCCTTTAATGTGACAGCAAGAGCGTCAGGTGAGCTGAATTGTGGGTAGCCCTTGTATGGAGGTCCGGCTAACGTTACCTCGAGATTTGCAATTGCCAGGTCAACGGAGTCTACATACGGCCTCACAAACTGAAAACATGAGCTATAGTCGTATTTTTTTGTAGTCGCATTATAGGCAGATGCAATTTGAGAATCGTGACCCATGACATCTCCGGCAAAAACGAGTTGTGTCCTGGCCGAAAGATAAACTTCTAACGACGCAGCAAAAAATCAGTAATGGTAACTTCATACGTCAATTATTCACTTCAACAACCTTGTCTTCAACAATAACAAAAATCTTGTCGTCCTTCTTTGGCAAAATTCTGGCAAGCCCGGTAAACATGCCGAATGCAGGCAGGAGTCCAGCGCATTCACCAAAGTAAAAGCAGGGCAAGGTAAGGGATTGCCTTCCTTTTCCCCTGAGGTTTACGCCAGGATGTATATGTCCGGCGATATTATAACACTGCGACTCGATTTCCGTCATTGGATGATGGGTGAAAATAAACGGATCGATCCTAAGAGTTTCATGAAGGCGGATTCCTTTCCGGCTATACTGGATGCGGCTCATGATATCGTGGTTTCCAAGAACCAACTCAAAGGAGATATTTCCGAAATGTTTTACCACCTCACCAAATATTTCCCATTCAGGATTGTAATGACTATGGAATAAGTCACCGAGGCAAATGACACGGTCGGGTTGTGTGAGGTAGAGCAAGTCAATAAGCACCTCGAGATTGCGCTCATTTGCTTTCGAAGGCACGGGTATTCCAGACCTTCTGAAGTGATTGATCTTGCCGAGGTGAAGGTCTGCAATAAACAAAACATTGTTTTTCTTCCACCTAATAGCTTTTTGTGGCCACAACTCCAGACTTTCCTCCGCTACATTAATTGTCTTTATCATCTCCTCTATTTGCAAGATCCACGCTTTCCCGACTACACCAGCGCTATGGACCATTTATCGCTATGACTCAGGAAAAAACTTCATAGGAGTATCCATTGTCCTCTTGCCTTTGTGCTAATGTTCGTGTCTTCTCAGCCTGCAATAATAGCGACTTCAACCAATTAATTGAATATCAAACGAATACCTTTTTGGTGATACAGATTTATTAAAAAAGTTAATAATCCGATAACATTGGGAACGGGTTTTCGGGCTAGATTGCACCCCGAATAAAGATTTATGTTCGATCTGGACTTTGCTCACTCGGCCCTCCTCGTAATCTGTCTTATCGCTGCCTGTTCTTTTGAATTTGTAAATGGGTTTCACGACACAGCAAACGCGGTTGCAACTGTTATTTACACGCATTCGCTAAAGCCCTGGGTGGCTGTGATCTGGTCGGGTATCTGGAATTTTTTAGGTGTCTTTGCAGGTGGGATTGCCGTTGCTGTAGGAATTATCAATCTGCTTCCAGTAGAAACACTGGTGGACCAGGATATTTCGCATAGCATAGCGATGGTATCGGCGCTATTGATAACTGCAATATTTTGGAACCTACTGACCTGGTATCTGGGCATCCCCTGTTCTAGTTCTCATACGCTTATTGGCTCTATTCTAGGCGTGGGCCTGGCGTACTCTCTTTTACCCGAAGCAACAAGTGAAGCGGTGAACTGGTCAAAGGCGTCAGATATTGGCCTCTCATTGTTAGTCTCTCCCTTATTTGGATTTTCGGTCACCATTATCCTTATGTACATCATCCGGTCCCTGACAAAGAAGACCAGTTATGGAGACAGCTTGTTTAAAGAGCCCAAGAAAGATAGACCGCCGCCACCATGGATCCGCGGTATCCTGATCGTAACCTGCACATTGGTTAGTTTCTTTCATGGATCGAACGATGGCCAAAAGGGTGTGGGTCTTGTAATGTTGATTCTTATCGGTATTGTACCTGCGTACTTTGCGTTGGATAACAACTTCAATCCGTCGCACCTTCCAACGCCGCTTGCAACCGTGAAGCGCATAGCCACCACGATTGACCCGTCGGTTTTATCCGCTGGCGATCGGGCGAAGCTGACCGAGGCGATTTCGATGAATGATCGCCTGCAGCAACGATTTAGTTCTCTTCCTCAGATCGAGCGAATTCCAAAACAAGAGCGATTCCTCGTTCGAAAAGATGTCATGGTTATGGATCGCAACCTTTCTGACCTGGCGAAAAATGATGAGGTGAAACTGAGCGCAGGCGAGAAAAAAACTTTGTCTACCGAATTGAAGAATGTCAGGAAACTGACGGACTACTCGCCTCGATGGGTTATTCTCATGATCTCCCTTTCACTTGGACTAGGTACGATGATAGGCTGGAAGCGTATTGTAAAAACGATTGGAGAAAAAATCGGGAAGGAACATCTTACCTACGCACAAGGTGCGAGCGCTGAAATCGTGGCAGCGAGTACAATAGGGCTTTCGTCGTTTTACGGATTGCCTGTCAGCACCACGCATGTTCTCTCCTCTGGTATTGCCGGAAGTATGGTTGCCAGCAAGGGCGTTAAAAATCTACAGCCTGACACTGTCAGAAACATATTGATTGCATGGTTCCTTACCCTCCCCGTTGTGATGGTGATGGCGGGGGCGTTGTTCTTGTTATTCAGAGCTATTTTTTAGGAGGTAATCGGTGGCGGGCTCTCCTTTGTCAATTTTTTATTAAGAGTTGAGCACTCGAATAGCGCATGTACTTGAAAGGAGGTAATCGAGTAATCGGTGTTTGAC
>CAMLER010000273.1 GCA_946478915.1 uncultured Chryseolinea sp. | reverse complement strand
TTTCAATCGTTTTTATCTTGAGGAGTCAAAAGCGCAGCGGGCCGAAGATCTTTATCGTGAAGCCCAGCGCGATACGGCACAAGTCGCGTATGCTATCGTCAATATAGGATCAGGTCAGGCAGTTATTAAAGACGTCGTGATCAACAATCAACCGATATTGGATCTGTTAAATCGTTCCGAAGAGGAGTACTGATGGGTTAGACATTTTATCCAGTGAATTTTACTTAACCGCAAGTATGGTTAATCACCAATTTGCTCCAGCAAATAAATCCAGGTAATGAAAAACATTATGGTAAAAATGATTCCGCTCCAAATGCGAACAGCGATTTTTGTCCAGAAAAAAACAAGTTCATCTTCATTTTTTTCCTTCCTGAACTTCGATGCAATGTCCGCTTCGCGAAACCATTGAAAAAGAGCAAAGGAAGAAATCAATGTTCCGATCACTTTGAAGAATTCAAGGAAATCCAAATTGAATAGCAAAGAAATGTGTCCCGGAAGGAATATCAGAAATCCAACATAAAAGATATACCGGGGATTGATAACCATTTTCATCTTAATCAATTTTAAATTAAAATCTATCAGATATTATTGGTTCTGTTCAATGGATCGCGACTAACAAAACAAATTGCGATACATTTTATTTCTTTAGCACAGTAAATTCAACCCTTCGGTTGTTTGCCCGGCCGGCGTCGGTATCATTAGTATCGATAGCCTTCGTTTCGCCGTAGCCTCTTGCGACAAGTCTGAACTCGTCAATACCCTGTCCTATGATGTAATCAACAACGGCTTGAGATCGTCCCTGGGAGAGATTTACATTGTATTCGTCAGATCCCCTGTTGTCAGTATGACCAGAGATTTCAATCTCAACAGTTTCATTTTCTTTCAAAAAGTCGACTACTTTGTTGAGTTCTGGAAATGATTCATCCTTTAGCGTGGTTCTATCGAAATCAAAATAAATATTCTTAAGACGTACAGTGAGACCAACTTCAATTTGGGCGAGGTAAAGGTCGCGTGAAAATGGTGACAGGGCGTCATCATTAGCTTCCACGCTATCTGTCGCATTCAAGTATCCCTCTGCCGAAGCCGTAATCATATACCATCCCAGCTTTGACACTTCTTTCTCATATTTTCCATCCTGCGCAACTACCTGCACGTTAGCATTCCGGCTGCCCTTCGGTATAATATCCAGCTTTGCTGCAATGAGCTTTTCAGTTTTCTTGTCGTACACATTTCCAACAAGCAATAACTTTTTGGCTACTGGCTTCAACATGATGTTAATCAGGATTGTCGTGTCAGAAGTTAGTTCTGGCACTTTGAAAGTTTGCTGTGCAGCAAGAAAACCATCTGCCTTTGCAGACACCGTGTATTCTAATATTTCAGGGAGTTTGGTCTCAAAGTTTCCTTTGGAGTCTGATCGCAGGCTGATCGGTGCGACATCCTTGACAGTTACGACTACATCGGACTCGAGCGGATCCATGGTCTTCTCATTATAAACGATTCCTTTCAATAAAATATCAAAAGTTTTGGGGACAAGCGTATAGATATCGAGTTGTGCGCCGTCCAGTGCTTTATTTGCGCGGCTGGTAAAAACATTTCCCGCGTTATCAATGGTGAAGTAGAAATCCAGGGCGCTGGTATTTATAGGTTTACCCATGTTTACAGGTTCACCCCAGTTAGACCACGAATCGTCAGTCCTAACGGATCTATATATGTCAACACCTCCCTGCCTTCCGGGAGCCAGTCTACCGCTTCCAAAGTATAACACTTTCTGATCAGGACTTATGAAGGGACCTACATCATCGGCCGACGTGCTCAGCTTTAATTTCTCAGGCCTTGAAAAACTGCCGTCCGGCTGCCGGTGGCTGGCATAAAGATCACTTAATGCACTGTTTTCTTTCTCGCTAAAGTAAATGATGATATGGTTTCGATCGGCTGACATTGAGGCACCATAAAACCGACCTTTATTCATAGACTTGAAGTCTTTCACGTCGAGTTCCTGAAGAGAATTTCCATTTACAAGCGAAAAGCCCTTCTCTCCCTTTGACCGACCACCTTTTATAAATAATGTACCGTCGTCGAAAACGGTGAAGACCTGATTTGACCTGTGAATATTGTAAGGTGAGCGAAGATGTTGCGCAAGGCTCCATACTCCATCGGCACCTTTCGTACTCATCCAGATATCCTGAGTATCGTCCTTACCCATAGTGTTGTCAGGATGGTCCTGAACAAAAAAGTACAGTGTATTCCCATCTGGAGAAACAACGGGAGCCGCCTCATGACGAAACGTGTTCACGTTTTTATCCATCTTCACTAATTCATAGCGCGAGGAGAACTGCTGTGCAAAAAGCGAGGCTGATATTATTAAAAAGATGATTGATAACGTTATTCGCATAAAGTACCCTTTTTGGAATAACTAAAATTATGGGTTTCACCCACGCCATTTTCGTTAAAAATGGCCCATACCTTACAGGACAGACGAACAACACTATGCCACGTTCGATGGCTTATTCAAACGCCAAGGTCAGTGCCATCGGCAATGATCAGAAGCAATTCTTTCACTTCTTCCGCTTTGGTGTGCTCACCCATTTTATCAAAGGACATAATCAAGTTGCGAAACACCCTGCGAATAACTTCGAGGTTGGAGCAGGGTTCAAAAAATGAGGATTGGGGTGTAAGGTGGAGTTCGTTGATATAGTTCTCGATGTCCTGTCTTGAGAAGATCAAGCCCTTGTTAAAAGCGTTGATGTAAAACTGTGCGTGCTTATCATCCTTGTATGTCAGCACAAATAAATTTGGAAGGTTTACGCCATACACCGGAAGTTTCAACTTCTGGGCTACCAGCAGGTAGATAATACACAGCGTAATAGGATTTCCCTTATGCGTTTCGAGCACAACGTTTATCATCGAATTTCCAGGTGAATGAAAATTCTTGGTATTCGCACCAAATTTCAGCTTACTGAAAAGAACGCTGTTGACGACCTTGACCTGGTCGAAAGGATACAGGTCTGGTTTAAATTCCAACCACGCCTCGTAGTAGATCTGTTCGAGATCCTGCCTCAGCTTCATTAACTCGAGATCGGGGTATTGATAGGTAGCTACAAGCCACATACCTGTGAGAAGATCTTTGTCCTCCGTAGCATACCATTGCGTTAATCTTTCTTTTAGAAGCTCATACTGCAGCGTATGGATTAGCTCTTCGATGCGACGTTGAACCAGTGAATTGAAATTGGTTTCCCACTCCTGTTCTAAAAAAGGAATTATCGTAGTGCCCAACGACAGAATCTTACCTTCTACATGAGAAACAATTTGTGCGTCCTCGTCATCCAACAGGGACACAAGCGCTTTAATTTCAGCATCCTTCACTCGATCGACATTTAACCTGCAAGCTATGGAATTCGTCACAAAATATCTACCGGCGAAAAATCTGTCAGAGAAGGTTTTTTTTAGAAAAACTCTTTGAAATTTCGAATTCTGGCGTACGGGACCTCAGCTGACAACTACGTCTGGATAACGCCTACATTGAATTTTTTAACGGGCGCGTGGTTGGCTGATTCAATACCCATGGAGATTGCCCTTCGGGTTTCCAGCGGGTCGATAATGCCATCTACCCACAAACGGCTAGCCGCGTAATACGGAATAAGTTGTTCGTTATACCGGTCAGTAATTTCTTTCAGCAAATTTTCCTCTTCTTCTTTGGTAATATTTTTACCCTGAGATTTCAAAGTACTCATTCTAATCTGAAGCAAAGTTTTTGCTGCCGATCCTCCACTCATAACAGCAATTTGCGCTGTAGGCCACGCAAATATTAATCGCGGGTCATACGCTTTTCCACACATTGCATAGTTACCCGCACCATATGAGTTCCCTATAATTATTGTAAACTTCGGCACTGTTGAATTGGCCATCGCATTCACCATTTTCGCGCCATCTTTAATAATACCACCGTGCTCTGCTTTACTACCAACCATGAAGCCGCTCACGTCCTGAAGAAACAGCAGTGGAATTTTTCGCTGATTACAATTCATGATGAACCGTGCTGCCTTATCGGCAGAATCAGAGTAAATAACACCGCCCATCTGCATCTCTCCCTTTTTTGTCTTAACGACACTTCTCTGATTTGCAATTATTCCGATAGCCCAACCGTCGATGCGCGCTGTGCCGCATATTATTGTTTTCCCATACAAAGCTTTGTATTCCTGGAATTCAGATCTATCCACCAGGCGATGAATTATCTTCATCGTATCATAGGGCTTAACACGATCTGTTGGCAGCAACCCAAATATCTCCTCTGGCCTTTCTTTAGGTGGTTCGGAGATAACACGACTAAAACCAGCTTTATCTGTGTCCCCAAATTTCTCGAAGAGTGACCGGATGTAATCCAGGCAAGATTGATCATCCGGGAATTTATTATCAGTAACGCCTGAAATTTCGCAATGGGTCGTTGCTCCGCCTAATTTTTCGTTGTCAACTTCTTCTCCAATTGCTGCTTTTACCAGGTACGAACCTGCGAGGAAGATAGAACCTGTTTTATCGACGATCATTGCCTCATCGGACATGATCGGTAGATAAGCCCCTCCGGCAACACAGCTTCCCATGATGGCTGCAATTTGGATAATTCCCATTGCCGACATCTTCGCATTGTTTCTGAACTGCCTGCCAAAATGCTCCTTGTCCGGAAAGATCTCATCCTGCATCGGAAGGAAAACTCCGGCGCTGTCAACCAGGTATACAATAGGCAATCGGTTGTCCATCGCTAATTCCTGTGCGCGCAAGTTTTTCTTGGCGGTAATCGGAAACCAGGCACCCGCCTTCACAGTCGCGTCGTTCGCTACAATGACACACAGCCGGCCTGCAACGTAGCCAATACCTGTAATAACCCCCGCTGAAGGACATCCGCCGTATTCCTGGTACATGCCATCGCCGGCAAATAACCCTATCTCGAGAAAAAAAGAATCTTTATCAATTAAATAATCTATGCGCTCACGCGCAGTGAGTTTGCCACGTTTGTGCTGTTCATCGACCTTTTTTTGTCCGCCTCCCGTTTTCGTGATTTTTGCCCGACGTTTCAACTCATCCAGTAGCTGCCTGAACTGATCTTCATTCTTGTTGAATTCTGAATCCTGAGACATGGGATTTGAAGATTGGAAGATTAGTCCTTCTTGGCTTCTTCTCGTTGCTTCTTCAGATCGCGTTCAATTCGTCGTTGGCTTTTGCCTAGTGGGGCCATAAAATGTTTAGGGTTGGAATTGAAGTGTTTTGCAAGAGAGTCCACCGAGTTGAGGAGTTGATTGAGATTGACATATAATGAATCCTCGGTCATAAGCTTTCCTACCGTATTGTCGCCCGTGCTTAATCGAGCGAGTGCATTATCCAGTCTGGTGAGACTTTGTTGCGCCTTGTTCACGGTGTTGTTTAGCTGGAGCATTTTCAATGAATCGGACAACGATCTAAAATTTGAGAGTGTTGGTTTGAGCTCTTCAAGCGTTCCATTCAAACTACCTGCAACGGATTGGAAGCTTTCGCTCAACCCGTCAATGTTTTCATTTGCCGTGCTGAGCGTTCTGTTAAGAATGGCCGGCGTATTTTGTAACCGTAAAAACATTGTATCGATTCGCCTTGTGTTGCGGGCGAGGCCTTCGAGAATAGTATTAAGATTTCGAAGTGTTATGGTCAAATTTGTCGCAACCGGCTCAGCGTTCTGTTGAAAAAAATCCATGATCCCTTTCGCGACATCCGAGTTGATTGTGTCTTTGGCCTGAAGGACATTCCCACCCTGGTTTACGATCAATTGAATAAAACGCCCTCCTAACAATTCACCGTTTAACAATGCAATGGATGAGTCGGTCAGCACTATCTCGGAACTTATATCAAGCTCAACAAGTACACGGTTTCGTTGCTGCTGAATTTGGATGTTGCTTACGCGACCAACAGCGAGTCCGTTCAGATAAATCTGATTGGATTCCGTAAGCTTGTCAACGTTCTCATAGAATGCATAATATTTTTTGCTGGATGAAAAAAAGTCGATCCCTTTTAAAAAATTAAAACCGAAGTATAACAACGTTATACCCACAACCATGAACAGACCGACCTTAAATTCTTTAGATAATTTCATGCGTTATAGATTGAAGGTATTATCATGCATAAAGATCAGCTTGTCATCATCCGCTCCTGATGGCAGACAGAAATCAACATTTTAAAAATCATTATTCTTTTAATCCCTGGAAAAAACGATCGCTAAATCTAAAAAATTAACCATGGCCTGAAAAATCGAAAAAACGTGTGACCAGGAATTTTGTCGTTAATTTATAGATTCTACTTCATTTTTGTACTCTTTAAAGGCCCGGTAGATACCAGATGCGATTAATTCCTGCCCTTCTTCGCCGGCTAAAAATTTCTCTTCCGCAGAATTCGTCAAAAAACCCGTTTCAATCAATACGCTTGGCATGGTAGTGCGCCACAATACGACAAATCCTGCTTGTTTCACGCCTCTGCTTAAGCGCCCGACGCGATCTTTAAACTGATTTTCGACCTTTTGTGCGAACTTCAAGCTGCTTTCCTGATAAGCGCTTTGGGTCAATGAAAAAAGTATATAAGACTCAGGACTGTTGGGGTTGAACCCTTCATATCTCTCTTCGTAATTTTCATCCATCAGTATAACCGAATTTTCACGCTGCGCAATTGCCAGATTTCCTTCGTCCTTATGAAGACCCATCACGAATGTTTCCGTACCGAAAGCTTTTGTATTAGGGTTAGCGTTGGCATGAATACAAATGAACAGATCCGCCTTATTTTTATTTGCAATATTCGCGCGTTCATCAAGTGCAAGATAACTATCATCCTTACGGGTATAGATAACCTTTACCCCAGGAATATTCTTTTCAATATAATTG
>CAMLER010000272.1 GCA_946478915.1 uncultured Chryseolinea sp. | reverse complement strand
TCGGTCCGTTCTGAGAATCCAACGCTGCTGGTATAATCTTCGATTCGCAAAAGCCGTTCGCTGGATTCCAGCATCTTTACTATTTTTTTTCGCGCAATGAACCGGTCCTCTCCCACGAGAATTTGCGCAAGGCTATTTAATGTTCCGTCTTCGTTCAGAATGTCGATTACTTCAAGGTTATGCTTTACACCCAGCTCGTAGTCATTCATGTCGTGTGCAGGCGTCACCTTCAGGCATCCTGTCCCGAAGTCCATAGCAACATAATCATCCTGGATAATAGGAATGGCGCGATCGATCAACGGGATAATTGCCTTCTTACCTTTCAGGTGTTTGTATCTTTCGTCCGATGGGTTTACACAAATTGCAGTGTCAGCCATAATTGTTTCTGGCCGTACCGTTGCAATGGTGACAAACTCATTACTTCCTTCAATCGCATAATTGATGTAATACAATTTCGAGGGTACATCTTTGCGGATTACTTCGTCGTCAGAAAGAGCAGTCTTTCCAACAGGATCCCAATTGACCATGCGCAAACCGCGATAGATGTTTCCTTTTTTATATAGGTCAATGAAGACGTCTATGACAGCTTCGTAATAAGCTGGATCCATTGTGAAGGTTGTGCGTTCCCAGTCGCAGGACGCGCCAAGTTTCTTCAGCTGTTCAAGGATGATACCCCCGTATTTCTCTTTCCACTCCCAGGCGTATTTTAAAAACTCCTCTCGCGTAAGATCTGATTTCTTGATTCCGCGTTCCCGCAGCATTGCAACAACCCGTGCCTCGGTAGCAATGGATGCATGGTCAGTGCCTGGCACCCAGCATGCTTCCTTTCCCTCCATCCGCGCTTTACGAATCAATATATCCTGTATGGTATTGTTTAGCATATGACCCATATGCAATACCCCTGTGACGTTGGGTGGAGGGATCACAATACAATAAGGCTTCTTTTGTGGATTAGGCTCGGAATGAAAAAAACCTTTCTCCATCCAATACCTGTACCACTTGTCTTCTACTTCGCCCGGATTGTATTTTGTTGATAGCATTTGTTGTTCGTTCATCGTTATCCGTTCATCGTTATCCGTTGCTGTTATCCGATCGCTTTTCTCCGATTAAAATGGTTCTGCGACCACGATTAACGGATAACGATTAACTGATTCAGGGTTTCAAAAATAAAGAAATAGGATCTAATACAGAATTTTTTAAAAGTTGAAATCCGGGATCCGGTAAGGCTTCGTAAGTGTACTAGTCAGTTGGAAAACAGGACTAACAGGAGATGAAGGGGTTGGCTGACAGAATGGTCCGGTTGCGTATCACGACCGGCCATTCTTATGCTTGTGATATCTAACGAATACGTATTCTCCATTCTGAAGGATACAGGTTGTTGATACGGTTATCAAGAATGTTTACCCAACCGAGGCATATATTTTCAAACGTTATCAAAGCAAATCCTTTCTTACCCGACGAGAATGGAATGCTTTCCTTTCTGAGATATTGAAGCGATGAATTTTCATCCAATGGGATCGTATCAAAAAAATCTCTGTTTAAATCTATCGACATCGAAAGGGCGTGGTCGGGGATGAGCTTATCACGTTTGATACTAACCATCGCGGTGCCTGCAAACACCACCCGCAGGTTGTTTACAAGTAGTTGTATTTCGGATGTCTTGGCTGCCGGAAAGAACTGGACCCGATCGCTGTGAACAATAAAAAACTTTTCATCGGGGGCGATAAGCCAGTCATGCAACGTATTGGAGATGATCTTTGGAGGCAATTGAAATTTCGATTTCACCCGAAATTCTTTGGGGCGAGTGCTATCAACCTTCCGCACGACTGAAAGAAAAAATCCCTCACCTTTAACCCGGTGAGGAAAACAGCGGTATCCGATCGCTGATCCAACCTGCGATTCTTGAATGCCCCACGCGGGATCACATTTCACCGGAAGGAATTCGACGCCGTGTTCTTTTTCCAACCAACTGAGGTTGTCTTCATTTTCGTTGGTGCTGTACGTACAAGTCGAATAGATGAGAATCCCTCCCGGCTTAAGCGCGGGCCACACGTCGCTTAGGATGCGTCGTTGTCGCAGGCTGCAGAGGTCGACAGCTTCCTCTGACCACTCGTTCAGAGCAGCTTTGTCCTTTCTGAACAAGCCCTCACCCGAACAGGGAGCCTCAACAACAATCACATCAAAAAATCCCTCAAGCCTCTGGAAGTCTTTCGCGTCGTTGTTGGTAACTACGACGTTGCAATGTCCCCACTTTTTTATGTTTTCTGTGACTATCGCTGCACGTGATTGAATTACTTCGTTCGACACCAGCAAACTTTGCTGATCCATCATACTTAGAATGTGAGTCGATTTTCCACCGGGCGCTGCACATAGATCAAGGACCGTCAGCGAAACGTTTGTCGGGACATGTTGTCGGAAAGCTTGCTCCAAAAACATCGAGCTTGCTTCCTGGACATAATACTTGCCGCCGTGGAAAGAGGGATCAAGCGTAAAATTTGGTCGCTGATCCAAATATCTTCCATGGTTTGTCCAGGGGACCGGAGAACCTTTTGGCAACACGCTCTTGGCCGGATTGTACCGGATGCTAACTGGCGGCGGCTGGAGGTGGGCCTCCTCAAACTCATTCCATTGCGTCCCAAGATGCGCTTGTTCGCGTTTAATGAATGCTTGTGGAAACTGGCCGGCTGTCATCGATTGTTTATCTCCATTTTATCTAATAACGGCTAATTTCAAATAACTGAATATGGATGCAAAATTATTGAACATATGATTCGAAAAGTTACCTTCTATTGGGTTCTGCTCACGCTGGTTCTCATTTACAGTTGGCTTTTGTCGAAGCCAAATATCCTGGGCAAGATAGGGCTGCTCATTTATAAGTACCACTACCTCCGTTCTTTTCCCAGAACTCTTCTAACAGTGTGGATTGTGATTTCGATATCAGTGTTGATCGTTCTGCTCGTGCGTTATTTAAACAAACAGGAAAGGTTATCCCGGGGTATTGCAAGGACAATACTCGTGGCGTGCGCTGCAGGCTCTCTGTTAGTTCTCGGGCAGGTATACATCGATTTTACTTCCTGGTCGTATAGCCACACGGGGATAAAATTCAGATATGGCGCCTATCTGTTGCCAGCTATCATGGTTTTTGTATTTGTAAACGGACTTTTCGGATTACATTTCTGGGAAAAATCCGTCGATCCTCTTTCCAGTAGACAACCCGTTGAGCCGTTCCAGGCCGATGAAAGTGTTAGTCCCGATACATCACTGCCTTTACAGCCGTGATAGTCTTCTTGACATTGGGAAGAATAGCCTCGATTAACGTTGGTGCGTAGGGAAGGGGCACGTCAAAGCTGTTGACGCGATGGACCGGTGCATCCAGATAATCGAAAGCATGTCTTTGAACATGGTAGGTAATCTCTGTAGCGATAGAGGACAAGGGCCATGCTTCTTCAACGATAACCAGACGATTTGTTTTTTTAACAGACTCAACAACCGCTGCATAATCAATTGGTCGAACAGTGCGCAGATCTATAACCTCTGCCGAAATGTTTTCTTTTTCTAACTCGGCAGCTGCAGCCAAAGCAACCTTCATAATTTTCCCAAAAGAGACTATTGTAACATCGTTGCCCGGCTTCTTAATATCAGCAACTCCAAGTGGAATCAAATACTCTTCAGCAGGAACGTCCATTTTATCTCCATACATCACCTCGGATTCCATGAAAATAACCGGGTCGTTATCGCGTATCGAAGTCTTTAACAATCCCTTTGCGTCGTAGGGGTTTGAAGGGACCACCACTTTTAAGCCAGGAGTATTGGCGTACCAATTCTCAAAGTTCTGCGAGTGCTGTGCTCCAAGCTGTCCAGCATTTCCTGTGGGCCCCCTGAAAACGATCGGAGAGCTATATTGGCCACCGGACATGGAATGTATCTTAGCTGCCCCGTTAATAATCTGATCGATTGCCACCAGCGAGAAGTTGAAGGTCATGAACTCTACAACCGGACGAAGACCATTCATTGATGCGCCAATACCAATGCCAGCGAATCCCAATTCGGAGATGGGTGTATCAATAACCCGTTCCGGTCCGAACTCATCCAGCAGACCCTGGCTTACCTTATACGCGCCATTGTATTCCGCTACCTCTTCACCCATTAGGATAACACTTGGGTCTCTCCTCATTTCTTCATTCAAGGCCTCACGCAGGGCCTCCCTAAACTGAATTTCTCGCATAGTTCTCTTAGAAAGTGCGTAAAAATAGGCTCAGTAGTCAAAGGATAAAAGCATTTCAACACATTTCTTGCTGTAAAACAAAAAACCCCGGTTGAAACCGGGGCTCTCTGTTTATCCAATGGGGAGGTATTATTTCAAAGCGTTTCTGAAAGACTCAGTTGCAGCGAATTTGCTGAACTCAAGATCGCTCAAAGCTGCCTCCTTAAGTGAAGAATCGATTCTTACGGCGTTAGTTAGGTGACTTACAACCTGGTCTGCATTTCCTAAGCGAGCAGAAGCAACGGCAGCGCCATAATGAGCAAGGGCATGATTGCTATCCTTGGCAATGGCTTCATTGAATGAAGTCAGGCCATTTTGATAATCCTTGTTCAATACTTGTGCTAAGCCTTTGTTGAAAAGGTTGTCTGCGTTGTCGGTTGCAGAAGATTCTGAAGAAACGGCTGCAGCATAATCTGCCCGAACAATCTCAGCAGCACCTTTTACACCGTTAACACCTGCTGCATTGTCTCCCTGTAGACCACCGCTCAGGGCTTTGGTTGCATGGTTGTAAGCTGCGTAAGCGTTTCCTTTGATCATGTGCACAGATGCCAGGTTAGCATGAACTTCAGGAGCGTCGTTCAATCGTTGTGCGATCTCCAATTGTGCAAGCGCTTTGTCTGCAAGAGATTCTGCATTTGCAGAATTTTCAAGAGCCTGAGCAATGTAAACTGCACCTAAGTTATTATGTGCATTCCAGTTCGAGCCTTTCTTTGTAGCAGCTTCATAGATTGCTGCCTTTTCTTCCAATGAAGGAGTCAGCGTTGCTGAGTACATCATTTCCTCGAAAGAAAGAGTATCTGCTGATACAGAATTTTGGGTAACCTGCTTCGACAATACTGACATTTCAGCGTCGGTCTTCTTGTCCTTTACAACTAAGATTTCAGTCTTGGCGGTTCTCAATTTCGGATATACATCTCTGAACACTTTTCTGTAAGTGCTTAGGCTTTTCATTTGTTTTTCCTGATCTTCAAATGAGCCACCTGCGTTGATGATGTTCAGGTATTCTGCTTTTTGTTCTGATGTGATGCCTTCATATGAAGACAAAACGTTTTTAAATTCATTCCAGTCCTGAATAACAGGCTTAAGTATAAAGTTTATTGAATCGGCTTTTCCCTGGTAGTCATACTTCTTCATTTGCTTGCGATAGAAAGTTTCAATCGCAGCAGCGCGATCCGGAGAAAGTCTCGCATTGATTCGTTCAGCACCTTCAGGAGAGTGAGTACCAGTGATAGTAACGGTACGGGTAGCGTTCTTTGACGCGATGAATGCATCCAGTTCTTTTCCTTTTACGCTTCTGATTTCGCTTGTTCTGAGAACAGACCTACCTTGTTCGAAAATGAAATCAGGAATTATAACAGGTACAAGTTCTTCCTGATTGTTGTATCCGTGGTCTGCATACGCAGCGAAGTAAACTGGCTTAACAAGTTTCGAAGTTGTAATTATTCCCGTTGCTACAGGCATGCGAGGAGTAGCTTTAGTTTTTTCTCCTTTTGAAGCAACACCTTCCACTTCAAGGGTACCTGTCTTTTGAGCAGGTTGGTAAGGGAAGAAGAAGCTCTTCGTTCCTTTAGGCTGTTCAGTCTTAGCGTTCGGAAAATCTTCCGCCTTAAATTCTAGAGGTTCCAATGCCACTTCACTTGAACCATATTTATAGAAAGTGTTTACGGTGTAAACAGTCCCTTTCTTTAACATCTTAACAGGAAGATTAGCTGCCATGTCGAAGGCAACGGTATCTTTGTGAACTTCCAGCGGGTTAGGTGTGACGGTAAGCTGTTGTTCTTTAGACATTTTCACCATCTTGGGCAGTGTACAGCCCGCGAGGCTCAATGCTCCGAAGATCAGAAATGAGTAAACTACTTTTCTCATTGGATTTTTAGATTTATGGTTGATTTTAAACAGGTTGCAAAGTATGCTTATGTGTATTTTTTTGCAATAATAGTCAAAAAATTAAGATAATTCCGCTAATTTGACCTAACCTCGTACGTTATATTTGCAACGTAAATTTTTTCAGTCGACAAAATAACTTTTTGGAGAGTTGAATGTTTGGAATACGGCGATAGTATGGATAGTATGGAACGTGTTACTGATAAGATCCAAAATTTCTTTGAAACTTATGCCTTTGGTGTGTGCACAAAGCTGGGCGAAATGATTGGTGTAGCTACCTCAAGCATACGCTTATTCTTTATTTATGCTTCTTTCATTACATTCGGCTCACCAGTTATTATTTATCTCTGTTTGGCATTTATAATGAACATGAGGAAGCACCTTCGCCGACGGGCCGTTTGGGATTATTGACTTGCCTTAAATGATTTTCTAAAATCTTATGAGGTGTGCTGTTGCGCGTGATATACACTAGCCGGCGCATAGCTATCCCTTTTCCCACCTAAATAATATTGCAGAACAATCGACCCTGAATAAACCATTGAATGGTCGTAAGTAGGGTAAAGTTTTTTTAATTCATGCCTTTTGTTGAGGCCAACGGGGAGGGTGGTGACAAAGTTGAGATGCGCTCTCATCACGGCCAGGAAGTTTTTCCCTTCACCAGTCACGAGGAAACGGAACGCGGCTACCCAGTCCAGGAAGATTCTGATTGGCATTTTTAGAAGCAACTCACCGCTATCTAAATGCTTAAGGAGAATTGATAATCCG
>CAMLER010000271.1 GCA_946478915.1 uncultured Chryseolinea sp. | reverse complement strand
ATGTTCCAGGAGAACAATCCCTCCTCCCTTCCCGGCAACAATTTTGTATAGCTGAATGAGGCGATCGACGTCATCGATCGTAGCGGTTCGGTAATGCATACGAAGTATTAAACCGCAAGGTAACGAGGCACACCCGATCCGGAAAAGACTGCTAATGAAATTTTACATCGATAAGAAACCTGATTTGCTTCTCAGCGACAAATTGCGGTGTCAAACGCAACAGCAAATTCCTTATTTTGATAAGTAGGGGGTTTTCCAATTGCGCTATTCTACCCAGCTTCAGCGAATCATTCACGACAAGCGTGGTTCTCTTAATTCTCTTTTGTTCGAAGGCGACAAATGCCTCTTCAACGGATCCGCTATCTGCGATTGTATTGGCAAGAATAACAGCATCTTCGATGGCAAGACATGCACCCTGTCCCATGTTCGGTGTTGTTGCATGCGCAGCATCGCCTAGCAAAACGATGTTTCCAAATGCAAATTTTTTTATAGGCTCGATATCAACAATATCATTCCAAATAAGTTGTTCATCGCTTGTATGTTCCAGGATCTCCCGGATTGGCGAATGAAATTTACCAAAGTGATCCAATAGATTCTTCACACGGAAGTTTCGCATAGCCGGATCGTTCTCCCTGGCATTGAGACAGGCAAACCAGTAAAGGCGTCCGTTGCTTAAAGGCGCAATTCCGAAGCGACTGCCTCTTCCCCAGGTCTCGGATGTTACCTGCATGTCTACCGACGGTGGGACTTTGTCGATAACGGCCCGCCAGCATGTATAGCCCGCGTATCGTAATTGACTTTCCGGCAGAAGTTTTTTTCTGAAAATAGAATGAATCCCATCACATGCGATCACAAAGTCTGTGTCGTGGGTTGAGCCATCTTGAAAAATCAATTTAATTCCTGTAGCGGATTGTACAAAATCGACACAGGCTTTTCCCAGGTGAACATTACCGGAAATGTGCTGAAGAAGCACATCGTGGAGATCCGCGCGATGGATGGTAAAATTATTTACCGTATTAAATTTCTTACTTATTATTTCGGAATCGGTTTCAGCCAATATCCGGCCTTTATCATCCCTGATCAACAATTTTTTGAGAACCGAGCCAGCTTTTAAAACAGCTTCCGAAATCCCGATCTCAGCAAATCCATTTACGGCATTCGCGGCTAATGCCAACCCGGCGCCCAGGGGCTTAAGTGACGGCGCATTTTCAAATATACTAACGTTGAATCCCTTTCTCTGCATGGCGATGGCTAATGTAAGCCCGCCAATGCCTGCTCCTACAATGGCAAAGCGCTTTGATCTACCCATTGAAGTTTAAAGAGATATCGCTTATTCTGTGTGCGCTTTTGAAGTCGCTCTTCGTAGATCAACCGGTTAAGATTAAGCTGAGCAACATTAAATTGCTTCAGGTAATTGTTGGTTGAGGTCATTACACGCAATTGATTATTCATAACATGAGCATTTATTGATACGACAATTAAAGGGTACAAATCCCCTATTCTTAAAGAGTAATTATTTCATTGACAATCTAACTTCACTTCTAAAAATCAAGATCGGTCAAGGTCCCAGGCAAGCCAATAATTGAGAACGCTCTGCCAGTCGCAAAAAATATCAATTATTAAATTTGGTAGTTATACGAAAAAACTCCTAATGGGGTTCAACAATGTTTCGATAAAATCACCCTTTAATGGGTTTTCCGAACCCTCAACCCGTTGATTTACACTACCCCCACAGTTGCCAGCACACGATTGCAGCCCTTGAAAAGTAGCACGCGGGAGGTCAGTCAAAAAAAAATGCCCCATATTTTCTGGGGCATTCCGCGCATATTAAAGATTTGGCTGCGGTGTAGTTCGCAGATAGGGTTTAATACGTTTGTGACCCTTAGGGAACTTTGCAGGGACCTCTTCGTCTTTAACGGCGGCCGTAATTATTACGTCCTCTCCATGCTTCCAGTTCGCAGGCGTTGCCACACTATATTTTGCAGTGAGCTGCAGGCTATCGATCACACGAATGATCTCGTCAAAATTTCTGCCCGTTGACGCTGGGTATGTGATCATCAGTTTTATTTTCTTATCAGGGCCGATAACGAAGACCGAGCGAACGGTAAACTTGTCGGTCACGTTAGGGTGTACCATACCGTAGAGGTTGGAAATTTTGAAATCAGGGTCTGCGATCAATGGAAAGTTGACAGCAGTATTTTGAGTTTCATTGATATCGCCGATCCATTTGGTGTGTGAGTCAAGTGGGTCAACGCTTATCGCCAATACCTTGACATCGCGCTTATCAAATTCTGAACGCAGCTTGGCAACTGCGCCAAGCTCGGTTGTACATACCGGGGTAAAATCAGCAGGGTGTGAAAATAGAACGCCCCAGCTATTGCCTAGCCATTCGTGAAAATTGATTGTGCCTTCTGTGGTCTGCGCTGTGAAGTCAGGAGCAACATCGCCTAGTCTGAGTGACATGTTTATTGATTTTTTAGTGAAACAATTATTGACATATAAAAATATAGAACTCCAGCATTAATAGACATCCCTGTTTGAATGTATTTGTGTAACGGCATTTTTATCATTTTAGTTTGCCTATAGGACTAATAGACATTATTGGGGTGGTGCTAATGCCTTTTCCTCCCCGTTGACACCATTGCACAGCTTAATCCGTGAAAGGGACCAAATTAGGACAATGCCCCACAATTTTTACATTATGACACGGGTTAACGTTCTGTCAATTTTGAAAAAGAATTAGATTCGCGTCGAGGCCTTTGCACAATATGCCGAGATAGCTCAGCGGTAGAGCAGCTGTTTCGTAAACAGCAGGTCGTGGGTTCAAATCCCATTCTCGGCTCTTACACAAATTATAATTATTACTCGAAGATTTGAATCAGGTTGTTTTCAGGATCCTGAATGAGAAAACTTCGTTTGTGGGATACGGGGTCAGTGTAGACATCACCAAAAAATTCAACCTTTAAGTCCATTAGTTTCTGCCTGTACGCATCCAGGTCACGAATTCTAAAACCAATTTTAGTAAAACCCTGAATCAAAGTATGTTCAGGCTTCCCTAAAAGCACATTTTCACGTTTAACCTGTGTTTTAACTTCTATGAGCTCAACGACTAAATTATCTGACGCCAGTACAATAATTTTGGAACCCCGCTGAGGATTCTCGGTCGTGCTCGTTGACTCAAGACCCAGGACGGACTTATACCACCAACTCGTCTTCTCGGCGTCTTTGACAACAATAGCAGAAAAGTAAGGCATTAGCTGATTTTCAGATGTATTTTGACAATGCACGGTGGTGCAGAATGTTACTGTGACCAAAATACACGAGGCAAGGGAAATGAGTTTACTCATAATTTGTACACTTATGATTCATAACGCGAAAGTCCACACAAACGCACTCATTTCATTCACCCTCCTTTAGGCAAATACCAGGATCATTTCTACCATCGCTTTATCTGTCTTTTCCGATCTTCATCGTTCGCCCTAATTGTTTTTGATGTCTGCCGATACGAAAAGCTAGGTTAACAAGGCTTGGACGAACGTTCTTAGTATCGGGTGCTAGCAGTTTACTTTTTGAATCATTAATAAACATTCTGCAGCTTTCTTTGTCATACAAATCACAATAACTCATTAACCTAAACTTATATCTATGAAAGACCTACGAAACGCAGGGCTTGCAGCGCTGCTAATGTTCGCCGTTGCATGCGAAAAGGAAAATGATGTTGAAACGCTTCTGCCGGTGGACGACTCCCCGGTATTTATGGCGCTTCCGGCAAGGGACCAATCCGCTGGGAGAGAAGCCACGAATCCCCAATATGCGGTCTTCTCCGCTCAATACTTGACTACCGCCGAGTCCGGGCAAGTCGGTAGAACCGTTTATTTTAACAATGTCGGTAACAAACAATTGGACGAAGATTTTGTGCCCGGGCTAAGCCTGGATGGTACAGATGACATCTCCTATTACATCGATGAGACAAGGCCCTCCGAGGACCTGCCCGTCGCCGTGACCACTGCTGCTATTGACCGCGCTATGCAGACCTGGGAAGGTGTTGAATGCTCGACGCTGGGATTATTCCGGGTTCCTTCGGACCCTGCAATCTCAACGGGATTTGTCAGCGCATTGCTCGGTTTTGGCGGAAGCTTCGACTATGTAGCCGATGTTGTACATGCCGGCTGGCTTCCCGCAGATTTCTTTGATTTAATTGCACCCGACGGAAGCGAATATATTCTCGGCGTAACTTTTACAATAATATTTACGGACGATCAGGGCAATCCTGTGGACACCGATAATAACGGCAAAGTAGATGTAGCCTGGCGCGAGATATACTACAACGATACTTTTGAGTGGGCAGATGGAGATCATTATGATGTTGAAACGATTGCACTCCATGAAGCCGGCCACGGATTAAGCCAGGGCCATTTTGGAAAAGCATTTAGAACCAACGGCAACAACAAATTGCATTTCGCTCCCAGAGCAGTGATGAATGCTGCTTACTCCGGTATTCAGACCGAAATCAACGGATCTGACAATGGAGGCCATTGCAGCAACTGGGCGAGCTGGCCAGCCAATTGAGCGGTTGGTTACTTGCGACATGCTCATCAGGTATTCAAATACAATAAAAAAACACCGGGTCTACGTGGCCCGGTGTTTTTATTTTCCACAATAAATTAACCGAATACTAAAACGCTGGTTTTAAAAACTCGTCCGTATGATGCGCCATGAACTTGGACGCAGCTGCATGAACACCCTCGCGACACTATAAAATGTTTTACATATCGTTGGTGTACCCGCTGCCATTGTCAATGGTAGAAAAAAGGAATAAGGAATAAGGAATAAGGTATAGGGTGCAACTAAAGAAGATTTCAATTTCTTTTCCTATGGTGGAATTACATGCCAAACCCTATGAAGGATATTTTATTTATTAGTCCTACTTTGTCAGCTTACACATTTACATAATAAAGGATTGATAAAATACAAGGTCACGACGGGCACAAAGCCCCACAACGGGCACGGCGAGAACTGCGTCGTGTTCGTGGTGCCTCTCTTTGTGGTCTTCGTGACCCTGCATTTATTGAGCGCATTGGCAGTAGCGCATACACATTTCACAAGTTGACAAAGTAGGAATAAGGATGGCGTCTCAAAGTGCGAGCCTTATTCCCTATTCCCTATCCCTTCCTGCAAAAATCGCAAACATGACAAAGTAGGATTAAAGTTTATCGTTTATTTTTGCCACTAAAGAAATAAGGTAATAACGGCATCGTCATCATATTACTTATTACCTATCCTTATTCCCTGTTTTTCTAAAACTCGTATATACGCCCCCTGCCCTTTGTTACACCCTTTACACCTGTTAAATGCAAATCAAATAACATCATACATTAGAAAGCATAAATATTAATATCTTCAGCCCTCAAATTTCTAAACATAAAGCACATGAATCTAAAAGTTGCCACGTTGTTGCTTTTGCTAAGCAGTATGTCATGCAGATCTTATTTGCACGCGCAAACCATTCCTAAGGAAGAATTGATCTTCCTCACCTCGGAATGGAAAGGTGAGCGATTTGCAGATGGGCGACCAAAGATCCCGGATGATCTGCTCGAGAGGGCGAAGCATATCATGGTCGATGATGCATGGACGGTGTTGAAAAATGAGGGGTATTTGAATCAGTTTGAAGGCAACTGGAAGACAGTCAACGATACGCCTATGGCAGGAAGAGCTCTTACTGCGATGTATATGCCCAGCCGTCCCGATATAGAAAAGAATATCAAAACACGAGGCGCGCAACAAGGACGAAAAGGGAACACCAACTCATGGCCTATCGACATTCTTACGAAAGGTGACTTGTACGTCGCTGACGCATATGGGAAAATCAGCGGTGGAAGTATAATGGGTGCAACATTGGCTAATTCCGTTTTCAGTAAATCCGGCAACGGAGTTGTTTTTAACGGCGCCTCGAGAGATTTGCAAGAGATCAGAAACATCAAGGGTTTCAATGCTTTTGTTCGCGATTTTCATCCCTCATTTGTAGAAGAGATGGTGCTGACCGGACTTAACACTCCTATCCGCATAGGTAGTGCTGTAGTACTTCCAGGCGATCTGGTGATTGCTACAGTTGAAGGTGTACTTTTCGTTCCGGCGCATATGGCCGAGCAAGTTGTGAGTACATCGGAATTTGTGATCCGAAAAGACAAGTTCGGTTTTGAAATGGTTCGTACCGGAAAGTATACGACCGGAGAAATTGACAGTCAATGGACTGACGCTATTAAAGCGGAGTTTGTAAAGTGGCTGGAGAAACATCCTGAACTAGGAAAGATGACCCGGGAAGAAGTGGATAAGATGATGAGCAAGCGGACGTGGTAAAATAGTAGTTATTAGTTAAAAGTTAATGGTTAATAGTGGGCTCGGGCGGCGCGCATCGCCCCAATCACTAATTCTACTTTGTTATATTCTATAGTTTCTCAGAAAAGGGGTATGAGGAATAGGGAATAAGGTATAAGGTATAGGGGGGTCAGCGACCTGATCTTTTGGCGGATCATACTTATTGCTAACTATTTTTTTTGAACTCTACAAAGTATGACTAACAATTAACTTTTAACTTTAACTTTTACACAATACTATGGTCGAAAATCGTTGGGCTCTATTTTTTATCTATTTGGGTATAATGTTGGGGATGCGATTAATATTTTTTCGCGATGCCAGTGTGTCTATCACCGAGCATATTATTACATCTTGTCTTTCCGCCGGTCTTATGGCTTATTTAGACAAATATTTTAAAAGGCTGCTGACCTACCTGATTAAGAAAATTCTTCCGGCAATTACTCGCACTAAATCAAATGATAATTGAAGTTCGAGCCCCAACGTTGCTTCAATTTTCGTGCATTAAGCACAAGCTAATTAAAGACTACTTCCTGGGAGGAAGG